>JBEVIK010000178.1:0-7743 GCA_040510715.1 Candidatus Limnocylindrales bacterium | reverse complement strand
ATGACCTACCCCCTCATCGGCAACCACGGGCGGCTCTCGGGCGACGACCAGTCCGAGCGACCCTGGCTGCGGGGCCTCGTGGTGGGCCATGCCACCGCTGCGGTCCTCGGCCGTGCGCGCCAGCTCGTGCACCTGTTGCGCGCGAGCGGCGTGCCGGCCATCGCCGGGCTCGATACGCGCGCGCTCGCCCGGCACCTGCGCCAGACCGGCTGCCAGCGGGCCATCATCACGGCTCCCGGCGAGGTGGACATCGACGACGCCATCGACCGGGCGCGCGAGGTGCCGCGCTGGGAGGACCAGGACTTCGTGGGCCAGGTCTCGGTCGCGGCGCCGTACGAGTCGGGCGACCGCGGCCCGCTCGTGGCCATCGTGGACTACGGCCTCAAGACGAACATCATCCGCTCACTGCGCCGCCGTGGCGCACGCGTCCGGGTGCTGCCCCACACGGCCACGCCGTCGGACGTGCTCCGGGCCGACGTGGCGGGTGTCGTGCTCTCGCCAGGCCCGGGTGACCCGGCGCGCCTCGACGGGCCGCGCCAGCTGGCCGAAGCGATCATTGCCGACGGCCGGCCCCTGCTGGGTATCTGCCTCGGCCACCAGATCGTCGCACGAGCGGCCGGCGCCGATACCCGCCGGCTGCGCTTCGGTCACCACGGCGCCAACCATCCCATCGAGGACCTCGGCAGCGGCAAGGTCCAGGTGACGGCCCAGAACCACGAGGTCACGGTGGATGCCGGCTCCCTCCCGGCCGGCTCCGGCTTCCACGTGAGCCAGCGCAACCTCAATGACGGCTCGGTCGAGGGGCTGCGCCACGCGACGCTGCCCATCGAGACGGTCCAGTACCACCCCGAGGGCTCCCCCGGCCCGCTCGACGCGGCCGAGGTCTTCGACCGGTTCCTCGAGCGCATCGGGTCGGTGGCATGACCATCCCCATCGAGCCCGGCGCGAACACGCCCCCGCATCCCCGGCCAGCGTCGGTGCTCATCATCGGCTCGGGCCCGGTGGTCATCGGCCAGGCAGCGGAGTTCGACTACGCCGGCACCCAGGCCTGCCGCGCCCTTCGCGAGGAGGGTGTCCGGACCATCCTGCTCAACTCCAACCCGGCCACGATCATGACCGACCCAGGGGTCGCGGACGTGGTCTACCTCGAGCCGCTCACGGTGGCGTCCATCGAGCGCATCCTCGAGCGAGAGCGACCGGACGGCATCCTCGCCGGCCTGGGCGGCCAGACCGCGCTCAACCTCGCCATGGACGTGGCGAATGCGGGGCTGCTGGAGCGGTTCGGGACGCGCCTCCTGGGCACGCCCATCGAGGCCATCGAGATGGCCGAGGACCGGGAGGCGTTCCGGGACCTGCTCGACCGCATCGACCAGCCCTACGCGCCCTCGGTGATCATCGAGGGCGAGACGGAAGGGGAGCGCCAGGCGGGCATCGAGCGAGCCCTCGCCGAGATCGGACTCCCCGCGGTCATCCGCCCTGCGTTCACCCTCGGCGGCACGGGCGGCGGCATCGTGGACACCGAGGAGGCGTACCGGGAGCGCGTGCGTGCCGGTCTCCGGCTCAGCCCCATCGGGCAGGTCATGGTCGAGCGCTGTCTGGTGGGCTGGCAGGAGATCGAGTACGAGGTCATGCGCGACGCGGACGACACGTGCATCGCGGTGTGCTCCATGGAGAACGTCGATCCGCTGGGCGTCCACACCGGCGACTCCATCGTCGTGGCGCCGGTCCAGACGCTGCCCGACCCGGTGCACCAGCGGCTCCGGAGCGCGGCCCTCGCCATCATCCGGGCGCTGGGCGTCGAGGGCGGCTGCAACGTCCAGTTCGCGCTCTCGCCCGACGAGGCCGAGTACGCGGTCATCGAGGTCAACCCGCGTGTCTCGCGTTCGTCGGCCCTCGCCTCCAAGGCGACCGGCTATCCCATCGCCCGGGTGGCCGCCCAGATCGCCATGGGGCGGCGGCTCGCGGAGATCCCCAACGCCATCACCAAGACGACGGTCGCGGCGTTCGAGCCCGCCCTCGACTACGTGGTGGTCAAGCTGCCACGCTTCCCGTTCGACAAGTTCCCGGGTGCCGACCGCTCGCTGGGCAGCCAGATGAAGGCTACCGGCGAGGTCATGGCCATCGACCGGACCTTCGGGGCCGCACTCAACAAGGCGCTCCGGGGCCTGGAGCAGGCGGGCGCCGGGTTCCTCGCCGAGGATCCCACGTGGGACGAGTCGCTCGCGGCCCTCTCGGGGCCCGCGGTGGGTGGCCGGGTGGCGGCTCGGCCGCAGCTGCTCAAGGAGTTCCTGGCGCCATCCGACTCCCGGCTGTGGCGGCTCCTGGCGCTGTTGCGACGGGGCGTGCCTGCCGCAGAGCTCCACCGGGTCACGGGCATCGCGACCTGGTTCCTCGCGGAGATGGAGCGCCTGGTGCTGCTCGCCCAGCGGATGACCGACGAGGGGAGTGGCCTCGGGGACGACACGCTCGTGGCGGCCAAGCGCGCCTCGTTCGGCGACCGCGACATCGCGACGCTGACCGGCATCAGCGCGGCGGATCTGGCCACGCGGCGCGCCGCGATGGGGCTGCGCCCCGGGTTCGCGATGGTCGACACCTGCGCCGCGGAGTTCGCCGCCGAGACGCCCTACTTCTATGCCACGTACGCGGCGACGGGCTCGCCGCCGGAGGCGCCGCCCGTCGTGCGGCCGGCAGCACTGGTCATCGGCTCGGGGCCCGTCCGCATCGGCCAGGGCATCGAGTTCGATTACTGCGCGGTGCGCGCGGCCGAAGCGCTGCGCAACGACGGCTGGCAGGCGGTCATGGTCAACTCCAATCCCGAGACCGTGTCCACCGACTTCGACGCCAGCTCCCGGCTGTACTTCGAGCCGCTCGACTCCGAGAGCGTGCTCGAGGTCATCCACGCCGAGCGTGGGTCGGCGGCCGAGGAGCTCCCGGCGCTGGTCCAGTTCGGTGGTCAGACACCCCTCAACCTGAGCTTCGCGCTGGTCGCGGCGGGCGTGCCCATCCCGGGGCTGTCACTGGAGACCATCGAGCTCGCCGAGGAGCGTACCCGCTTCGCGGGGCTCGTCGACCGCCTCGGCATCCCCCAGCCCGAGGGTGGCATGGCGACCTCCATCGAGGAGGCGCTCGCGGTGGCCGAGCGGGTGGGCTACCCGGTCATCGTCCGGCCGTCATATGTCATCGGCGGGCTTGCCATCGACTTCTGCTTCGGTCCGGAGGACCTGGTGCGCCAGCTGGGCCTCGCGACCGTGGTGAGCGAGGACCGGCCGGTGCGCATCGATGCCTACCTCGAGGGGCTCGAGGTGGACGTGGATGCGGTCTGCGACGGCGTGGACGTGCTCATCCCCGGGCTCATGGAGCACGTGGAGCGGGCCGGGGTCCACTCGGGTGACTCGGTGGCGGTGTTCCCGCCCCGCCAGCTGTCCGAGGCCGACCAGGTGTCCATCGTGGAATCCATGACCCGGGTCGCGCTGGCCATCGGCGTCAAGGGGCTCATCAACGCCCAGTTCATCGTGCGCGACGACGGGGTCTACCTGCTCGAGGTCAATCCCCGTGCGAGCCGGACCGTGCCGTTCCTGTCCAAGGTGACCGGGGTGCCGATGGTGGACCTCGCGACACGCGTCGCCCTGGGCGCCTCGCTGCGTGACCTGGGGTGGCCGGGCGGCCTGCGGCAGCCACCGGCTGTGGTCGCGGTCAAGGCACCCGTGTTCTCGACCTCCAAGCTCAAGGGTGTGGACCCGGCGCTCGGTCCGGGGATGCGCTCGACGGGCGAGGTCATCGGCATCCACGCCGATGGGGAGGTCGCGCTGGCCAAGGCACTCCTTGCCGCATCGCTCCGACCCCCGGTGCCGGGTGACGAGGGCGCGCTCGCGCTGGTCTCCATCTCGGACCGCGACAAGGCACAGCTGCCCGAGCTGGCGGAGCATCTCGCGCGGGCGGGATACCGGTTCGCGGCGACATCGGGCACGGCCGCGGCGCTCGAGGCGGCGGGCCACATGGCGGTGATCGTGGCGCCCATGGGCGAGGCGGTCTCGAAGGGCGTGCCCGCCATCCTCGACGTCATCGCTTCCGGGCAGGTCTCGCTGGTGGTCAACACGCCATCGCCGCGCTCGGGACCGGTCCGCGACGCGTCGGCCATCCGGCTCGCCGCCGTCCAGGAGGGCGTGCTGTGCCTGACCAGCATGGACACGGCGATCGAGGCGGCACGATCGCTCGACCCGGCGGTCCAGGGTCAGGTGAGCGACGTGCGCCCGCTCGACACGTGGCTGGCCGTGGAGACGCCGGTCAACCCGTGCCCCGTCGGGGATGCACCCGCTGCAGCGTCACGAGGGCTCCACAGATGAACAGGACCCCCAGGAGCGTGGCCACGCGCGGCGCCATGTCGGGTGCCCCCGAGCGCGTGACCTCGTCGAGGAGGATGCCGCCGAGGAGCACCGCCATCGGTGTCGCGACCGAGTTGGCGATGTTGGCGAGGCCCATGTACCGGCCCGCCTGCTCGGGCGGGATGGTCTCGGTCATGAGCGCCCAGTCGACGGCGATGTAGGCGCCCGACCCGAGGCCGAGCATCAGGATGCCCGGGATGGCGAGCGGCGGGTTCGGCGCGAGGGCCGTGAGCACGATGCCGACGCCGGTGAGCACCGCCGCCATGCGGATGACCACCTTGCGGCCCAGCCGATCGGAGAGCCTCGCTCCTGGCAGCGTGCCCAGCAGGGTCCCGACGCCCACCGTGATGGTCCCGATGGTGAGCCACTCCTGCAATGCGGCACCCGACTGCCCCAGTGCGTCCCGCACGTAGTACAGGCTGAAGCCGACGAACACCGCCGGCCCCATCAGGAACAGGAACCGGGTCGCGGTCATGGCCAGGAACGACCGCTCCCGCATCACGTCCCTGCCGAACACCTGCCGGAGCGTGTCACCGAGACCGGCGCGCGGCCGACCTTCCGCGTGCTCCGTAACATCGAGCCCTCGCACGCTGGCGACGCTGACCGTCGCCAGGGCCAGCTGGATGACGCCCGCCGCGATGAGTGGCGTGGCGTAGTCGTCGGTCCGGGCGCCGATGCTCACGAGCGCGGTGCCACCGATCACGCCCATGAGCCGGACGAGCCCCACGAGACCGCTCGCGGTGCCGACCTGGGACTCGGGCACGAGGTCGGGGATGTACGCCTGGTACGGGCCCTGCGCGATGTTGGCGCTGCACTGCAGCAGCAGCAGCCAGCCGATGAGCGCGAGCGCCGACGCCGCACCCGCGACACCCACGACGAACAGCACGGACAGGGAGGCACCGGCGACGATCCACGGTGCGCGTCGACCCCATCGTCCGTGGGACCGGTCGCTCAGCGAGCCCGCCAACGGCTGGACGACGATCGCCACGATGCCGCCCAGCAACGCGACCACGCCCAGCAGGACGCCGCGCGTGTCGGAGCCCGCGACCACCTCCACCTGGTGCTGGCCGAAGATGCCCGCGCCACCCCACATGGCGCTGATGCCGAACCAGTAGACGCTGGCACCGAGCAACCGCGCTCGCCCCAGGGGCATGCGGGGCGGGGACGGCGCTCCAGCCTGTCCCTCGGCGCCCGGCGTGTCCACCGACAGCCCGGCCTGCATCGGTCCTCCTCATCGGTCGCGATCGCGCACGTCCGGCACGTGGTGCCGGCATCATGCGCGGCCGCCGGTATGCCCGCTACCGTGCGGGGATGCAGGACATCACGGCCCGCCCTGCGATGCCGGGCGATGCGCTCGTGCTCCTCGTGGGACCCGCCGGTTCCGGCAAGAGCACGTGGGCCGCGGCGCGTTTCCGGCGCTCGCAGGTGCTGTCGAGCGACGACCTTCGCGAGGTGGTGTCGGATGACGCCGCGGACCAGGACGCCACGCGCGACGCCTTCGCGATCCTCCACGCCATCGCGAAGGCCCGGCTCCGACGCGGGTTGCTGACGGTCATCGACGCCACGAACCTGCTGCCATCGTCACGCCGGCCGCTCCTGGAGCTGGCAAGGCGGCATGCCAGGCCCGCCGTCGCCGTGATCTTCGACGTGCCGCTTCCCGAGCTCCTCCGGCGCAACGCCGGGCGGGAACGCGTGGTCCCGGAGGCGACCGTGCGCCGGCACCACGCGCAGCTGGCGGATGCGCTCGCCGACCTCCGGTCCGAGGGCTACGCCTCGATCATCCAGGCGTAGCCCGGGCGCCTGTCAGCCGACCAGGCCCGACGCTCGATCCGACACCGTGGGTGGGCAGGGCCGGCAGTCCGGCTCCGGTTGACGCTGCGGGCGTGCTGGGCGGACCGCCGCTCGAACGCTCTCCCGGATGTCGTACCGGTGGCCGCGGTCCCGCGCCGATCGTTCCGCGTCCCGGGTCGTTCGCTCGGCCATCGCCCGGACGAGCTCATCGTTGTGGGGCAGCATCGGACCCTCCTTCCTGCATGAGACCTGTCTTCTACGTGTTAGCCATCGGTCGAACTCGTGGTCGTGCCTGTCCCCGGGCCCGGGAGTGGGAGCCGGGCCCGGGTCAGGCCCGGAGGTATCGGCGGAGCTCGGAGCCCCCCTCGTTGAGGCGCTCTCGCCTGAGGCGGTAGTAGGTGTGAGAGCCCTCCTCGATGACGGTCACGAGGCCGGCAGCGCGGAGGAGGGCGAGGTGGTGCTTCATGGTCGGCTTGGACAGCTCGACCTTGGTGGCGAGCTCGGTGAGGTACCAATCGCGCTCGGTGAGGAGGCGTAGCACCGTCAGCCGGGTGGGGTCGCCCAGGGCCCGGAACAGCCGGACCATCGATGACGACGGCTCACCGGCCTCCGTCTCCAGCACCTCGTCGGCGACGGGATACCAGAACATCCGCCAGTCGCCGCTCTGGTGGATGAAGTTGAAGGGGCGTACGAACACCGACGGCGCGAGGCGCACTCGTCGGAGCCGCGGTTCCGACACCAGACGCAGGCCGCCCGTGATGCGCTCCACGGCGTCGGTCGGCGACAGCTCCGAGACCTCCGCCCGGCGGAGTGCCATGTCCGTGGCGTGGATCCGCTCGAGCCGGGGTTCGATGGGGCTGAACGCGGCCAGCCAGGTCCGCGCGATGCTGACCGCGACGCGCATCCGGCGCTCCGAGTCCGCGGTGAACTCGCGGGCCATCGGTCCGATGTCGGTGGAGCAGAGCAGGGGCTCGACCGCGTCGAGCGCTCCAGTGTCCCCGGCACCCGCGCGTTCGAGGACGTCGTCGGGCACGTCCTCGGTCAGGGCGTCCCGGAGCGTGGCGGCGACGAGCACTCGCGCGGGTGTCTCCTCGAGGAGGCGCACCACATCCGCACCGACCCGCACGTCCGGCCGGTCGATGGCCAGCAGGGGCCACGCATCGATGGGTGTCGTGCCATGCGAGTCGAACAGCTTGCCCACGAGGTCGCGCTGCTCGCGATCGAGCGACGCACGAGCGGCCGTCAGCCACTCCCGGTCCGCTGTCGTCAGGTCGTTCTCGGGTGCGTCCCCGAGACCGATGCTCACGATGAAGTCCCACGCGGTCCGCGCATCGAACTCGATGGCGAACCCGGGCGCACGACCGCCCACGGTCCGGACCGTGCTCGCCTGTCGCTTCTCGACCGTGCCGCGTGCCATGGGTCGCCGCTGAGCCTCCTGGTGTCGCGGGAGTCGTTCCGCGACCACGTGTTAGACATCTATCTAACACCAAGCCCGCTAACGCGTCAAGGGCATCGATGGGGGTGGTCTCGCGCGGAAACGCGCGGGATCCGGCGTGTTTTCCTGTCGTGT
>JBEVIK010000177.1:0-6815 GCA_040510715.1 Candidatus Limnocylindrales bacterium | reverse complement strand
GGCCTGCTTGCTGACGCGGTTCACGGATGGGGTGGGCGCGGATCGCGGGCCGAGCGACGCCTCGAGGTCCTCGAGGGGCATGGGCCGGCCCATGAGATAGCCCTGTGCCTCGTCGCACCCGTGCGACGCCAGCCAGTCCCAGCAGGCGCGGGTCTCGACCCCTTCCGCGACGACCGTCATGCCCAGGTCGTGTGCCAGGCCGATGACCGAGCGCACGATGGCCCGGTCCTGCTCGTCATGCTCGATGCGGCTGACGAACGAGCGGTCCAGCTTGATCTCGTCGACCGGCAGCTGGCGAAGCCGGGTGAGCGAGGAGTAGCCGGTGCCGAAGTCATCGATGGCGACCCGGACGCCCATCGCCCGCAGCTCCGACAGGATCGCGTTCGCCCGCTGGTGGTCGGCGGTCACGGCGCTCTCGGTCACCTCGACGATGAGCGACCGGGGCGGCAGGCTCGAGTCGGTGAGGATGCGCCGGATGTCGCTCGCGAGGTCGGCATCCAGGAGGTTGCGGGGTGACAGGTTGACCGAGACCGAGAGGGGCATCCCGAGACCCGCCCACCGGGCACAGGTCGCGACCGACCGCTCGAGGACCGACAGCGTCAGCGGCCGGATGAGCCGCGTCTGCTCCACGACAGGCAGGAACATGCCGGGCGGCACCACGCCCCGGTCGGGGTGGATCCAGCGCACGAGCGCCTCCGCGCCGATGACGCGCCCGGTGACGAGTGACAGCCGTGGCTGGTACCAGACCGCGATCGCGTGGGTGTCCAGCGCGTGGCGCACCTCGCTCACGAGTGCCAGGCGGAGCGGGCCCTGGGGGTCGCGATCGGGGGTGTACAGCTCGACCGCGGACCGCTCCTCGTGGGCGATGGCGACCGCGCGGTCGGCTCGGCGGAGGAGCTGCGCGGCGTCCACGCCCGCTTCGGCGAGCGCGATGCCCACCACCGCGGACACGTTCACCGGCAGGCCGTCGATGGTCACGGGCCGCTCCAGGCTCCGCACCACCCGCTCCGCGAGCGACCGGGCATGGGCTTCGGGCGGGTCACCCACGAGCGACAGCGCGAACCGCTCGCCGGTCAGCCGGGTCGCCCGCTCGCCCGGACCCAGGATGCCCACGAGGCGACGTCCGACCTCCTGGAGCATCAGGTCGCCGTTCTCGTGCCCCAGCCGCTCCGTCACCTCGGCGAAGCCCTCGACCTCCACCCGCAAGACCGATGTCGGCCGCTCCTGACGGCTGCCGGTCGCCCGCGAGAACAGCTCCTGGAACCAGGCACGTGTCGGCAGCCCCGTGAGCGGATCATGGCGGGCCTGGTGCTCGCTCTCGGCGGCGCGCGCTGCGGCATCCTCCATCAGCTCACTGTTGCGCAGCGCGACCAGCGCATGGCTCGCGAACGTCTCCAGGGCGGGGACCTCGTCGGCGGGCCATGCACCCACGTGACCCATCCGATTCGCGACCACCAGGAGCGCGGGTCCGCCCTCGAGCGCCAGCGGCGCAGCGACGAGCTCCCGGATGCCCTCCGCCTCGAAGGCGGGCCGCAGCCCGGCCGCCGCGTCCCGGACATCGACGCCCGCCGCCCGACCCGCCAGCGCCATGCCCCGCCACAGCACCTCGATGTGGGCGACGGGCACGTGCTCGACCGGTCCGTGGTCCTCTGCGACGCGCAGGCGGACGGGGGGGTCGTCACCCTCGGGCAGCAGGATGAGCTCCGCCCACTCGGCGCCGAACATGGCACGTGCCTCACCCAGAACCTGGCGCGTGACCTGGCTGCTGCTGAGGGAATCCTGGAGGCCCCGTGTCGCGGCATGGAGCGCCATCAGCCGCCGGCGCCGATCCTGCTCCCGGACCGACACGCGGTAGGCGGCGTACATCGCGATGGCCAGCAGGCCTGCCAGCCAGGTGGCTTGTGGCTCCCGGACCACGAGCACCAGGCCCACGAGCCCCAGCGATGCGTTGGCGATGGTGTACAGCTCGCCGCGCACGCTCACCCCGGTCGAATCCGGGCGCTGCCCGGTGGCGATGGCGATGACCGATTGGACCGTGAGCGACGAGGTGATGTCGGCCATGAGCGCGGCTGCGTACGCCGCCAGCCAGCCACGCGGGCCCAGCGGGTCGGCCGGATCGACCAGCAGCCAGTAGACGTGGATGGCGACCGCGGTGCTGAACGCGAAGCTGGCGAGGTTGAAGGCCAGCTTCCGGGGCGACTGGCGACGCCGCAGCACGAGTGCGATGCCCGCGCCGAGCGCCTGCGCGGTCACCAGCTCACCCGGTGTGAGCAGCGCGAGCCCCAGCACGAGGGGGACCTCGTTGAGCGAGAACGAGTGCGTCTCGCGTCCCACCTCGAGATGGACCGGGAACGCCTCCGCCGCCGCGTACATGAGCACGAACACCCACCACGGTGCGGCGATGCCCAGGATGGGCGGGCGAGCCGCGACCGGGAGCACCAGCGACAGCGCGACGAGGGCGAGCGAGGCCGTGAAGCCGACCACGGCGACGGTCCGTGGACCCTCGCCGTGGAGTGCCGAGCGCAGGCGATGGGGGAGCGACGCGCCCAGGCGCCCGCTCGCGGTCGCGGTCATGGTGCGGCGACCGGCGGTGGCGTCACGGGCCCCACGCCACCGTGGACCAGGTGTCGCCGCTCCAGGTGTCGCTCGTCCAGCTCCGACCCTGCCAGTCGTCACCGGTCCAGCTCCGGCCCGTCCACGAACGTCCGCGCCACGCATCGCTGGTCCAGGAGCGACCCGACCAGTCGAGGTTGGTCCAGCTGCGACCCTTCCACGCGTCGCCGGCCCATGTCTCCGCGCACCAGCAGGCGGCGGTCCACACCTCGTCCATCCATTCGCCGCCCACCCACACGGTGCCCCGCAGCGTCCGCCGGACCCACCGCAACAGGTCGAGCCGGCCGCCCTCGAAGATGGTCCGCTCGCCGCGGAGCGTGGTCGTGCCCCGCACCAGGTGCAGCGTCCCTCGGGCGGCATCAAGGGTCCCCGTGCCGAGGCTGGGCGCCGCCGCCTGGCCGTTGGGCGGCGTCGCCGCGCCGAACGCGGCGCGCAGGTCCACGAGACCCGAGCCCTGTCCCGCATTGCCCCCCGGAAGGTCGTAGGCCGTCCGCCGGAACAGCTTCTTGAGCTGGTCGGGCTTGATCCCCGGCCGCTGGTCGATGACGAGGGCCGCCGCACCGGACACGACCGCCGCGGCCTGGGAGGTGCCGCTGCCGCGGAACAGGCGTGGCGTATCACCTACGCGGCCACCCGGGTGGGACCGGTCGATGTTGGAGCCCGGCGCGCGGAGCGACAGGATCGAGGAGCCGGGCGCCACGACGTCCGGGTGCCGGCTGGCATCGCCGATGCTCGAGAACGACGCCACGCGGTCGTCCGCACGCGCGGCCGTGCCACGGCGGTCGGTGGCCCCGACGGCCATGATGATGGGGTCATACGCGGGGTCGTCGAGCCTGGCCGAGCCGTACCCCTTGTTGCCCGCCGACACGACAACGAAGATCCCGTTGCGCCAGGCCTGCTCGACCGCGAAGGCGAGCGGGTCGAGGATGTAGCTCTGGACGCCGTCCGTGCCGAACGCGAGGTTGAGCACCCGGATGTCCATGCCGTGGTCCCGACGATGCTCGATGACCCAGCCGATCGCCGCAAGCACCTGTGACACGTCCGTGGTGCCGAACGCGTCCGCCACCTTGACGTTGACGATCCGGGCGCCGGGCGCGATGCCCAGGAACCGCGACCGGTCGTTCGGGTCGACCGCCCCGCCACCGTCACGGCCCGCGATGATGCCCGCGAGATGCGTGCCGTGGCCGAACGTGTCGAGGTAGCGCAGGTCGCGGTCCTGTGACTCGAAGGACAGGTCCGCGCCGTTGACCACCTTGCCGTTCGCGGCGAGTCCCCGCACCGGGAGCACGCCCGAGTCGATGAGCGCCACGTCGACGCCCCGGCCCGTGAACCCGGCACGCCAGTAGCGGTCGGCGCCGATGACCTTGGCGACCGATGTCAGTGCGCCCAGGTCGCTGCCCACGGCGTGCCCGTCCACCGACGCGAGGGCGACGCGGGTGTCCGGGATGAGCGAGGCGACCCAGGGTGACGCCGCGAGCCAGGCCGCGCGGGTGACGGGGAGCTCGAAGGCGGCCATGCCGCCGATGCCCAGCCGGCGGACGTCGCGTGCGCCCGCCCACCGGGCGGCCGCCAACGCCCCCGGAGCGTGACCGGGGACCGGCCGCAGGACCAGGCGGACATCCGGCGACTCGGAGGCGTGGGACGCCGCAGGAGCGATGGTGAGCAGCAGGGCCAGTGCCACGCACATGGAGCGCATGGCCGCGCGACGTGATGCCATCCTCTCCCTGGACCTCGATGCGTCAAGTTGCGTCCCGATACGTGGCCGAGCATCGGAGCGCTGCCGGTACCCCGTCCATGGGAGATGGGTACGGGCGGTGGGATGTGGTCGACCGGTCCAGGCCGGATCGCACCATGCCGGACCTGTCGCGACCACACACGACGCAGGTACCGGTACGGTGCGTACGGTCGACACCGATTCGAAGCGATGGAGGTGACGGGATGGACGTCGGGATCGTGGTGCCGCAGGGCTGGACCGGTGAGTACGACGGCTGGGATGCCTCAGCGGCATGGGCGCGCACGGTGGCCGTCGCACGGCAGGCGGAGCGGCTCGGCTTCGAGTCCATCTGGATGTTCGACCACTTCCAGACCGTGCCCGTGCCCACCGATGAGATCACCTTCGAGTCATGCAGCTCGCTCGCGGCGCTCGCCGCGCTGACCACCAGGGTCCGCCTCGGGCACATCGTGCTGTGCACCGCGTTCCGGAACCCGGCGCTGACCGCGAAGATCCTGTCCACGCTCGATGTCATCAGTGGCGGCCGGATGGAGCTGGGCATCGGCGCCGGCTGGAAGCGCGATGAGTGGCTCGCGTACGGCTACGGCTTCCCGTCCACGCGGGAGCGGCTCGCCATGCTCGCCGACCACCTCGAGGTGATCACCCGGATGATCGAAGGCGGGCCGTCGGACCACGCGACCTTCGAGGGCCGGCACGCGCACGTGCGGGGCGCCATCAACGTGCCCAAGCCCATCCAACGACCCCGGATGCCCATCATGGTCGGTGGCAACGGCCCCGACGTCACCTGGCGACTGGCGGCGCGCCACGCGGACGAGCTCAACGTGGACGGCATGTCGCCGAGCGAGCTGGAGCAGGCACTGCCGGTGATCCGGTCGCGATGCGAGGAGATCGGGCGCGATCCGGCCAGCCTGCGCATCAGCGTCCACATCTGGGCGGAGCGGATGCCGGAAGGGGGTGCGCCGCGGGTCGAGGAGCTGGCGCGGTTCCGGGAGCTGGGGGTGCATCGGGTGATGCAGCTCCTCCAGGCGTCGGCGACGACCGACGAAGCGCTGGAGCGATACGCGGAGGACGCGCGGTCCGCGGGCGTCGTGCTCACCCCGGGCTGACAGGCGGACCGGACGTCTCGGTGGTCATACGTCAAACGTCTGATGACTGACGGTGGGGACCACGGCAACGTGGTGGTCACCGCGTGCCCTGAGGCTCGCGGACCACCACGAGTCAAGGGGAACCATCCGAGATGATCTTGGCCAAACCTGAGTCCAGGCCGGACGTCACCCTGAGCCCATCCGAGCTCGAGGCCATCAAGGCACGCCAGCAGGTGACCTGGTCGGCGGGCGACTTCGGGCGGGTCGGCGTGACCCTCCAGGTCGTCGGCGAGGCGCTCGTCGAGGCGACCGCCGTCAATGCCGACGAGCGCGTGCTCGACGTCGCGGCCGGCAACGGCAACGCATCGCTCGCCGCGGCCCGCCGGTTCGCGCGCGTGACCTCGACCGACTACGTCCCCGAGCTGCTCGACCAGGGCCGCCGGCGTGCTGACGCCGACGGGCTCGATATCGACTTCCAGGTCGCCGACGCGGAGGCCCTGCCGTTCGAGGACGATGCCTTCGACGTCGCGCTCTCCACGTTCGGCGTGATGTTCGCCCCCGACCAGGAGCGCACGGCGCGCGAGCTGGTGCGGGTGGTCCGACCCGGTGGCCGCATCGGCATGGCCAACTGGACACCCGACGGGTTCCTGGGCGACCTGTTCCGGGTCATGGGACGGTTCGTGCCGCCGCCGGCCGGGCTCCGCTCACCCATGAGCTGGGGCTCAGGTGCCCGCATCGCTGAGCTGTTCGGCGCCAGCGCCGTGGACATCTCCGCCGAGCAGCGCATCTTCAACTTCCGATACGCGTCGGCCGATCACTGGATCGACTTCTTCCGGACCTTCTACGGACCGACCCACAAGGCGTTCGCCGCACTCGACCAGGACCGGCAGGTGGAGCTCCACAAGGCGCTTCGCGACCTGCTGGGCGAGTGGGACGTCAACCCGGGTGGCCCGCTGGTCATCCCCGCGGCATACCTCGAGGTCGTCATCACGACCGCCTGAGTGTCAGCTCCCGTCGCTCCCCAGCACCGTCACCCGCGTCCGAACGCCGCGGGTGACGACGTCCTCGGGGAGGGGCTGGTCGGCCGGGAAGCGGATAGTGCCCCGTCCCGCGAGGTACGGGCGGATGGCCTCGCCGAGCTCCTGGACCACCGCGTCGCTCGCCGGGAACAGGCTGTCGTGGGACTTGAATGCGGCCCACGAGACCAGGAACTTCCCGCCGAGCCGGAGCGTGGGCATGTCGTACGAGATGGTCTCGACCGCGTCCGGCGCCGCAGCGACGGCGAGGGCGCGGATCCGTTCGACCCCGGCCCGGCGCTCCTCGGGGACGCTGTCCATGTACTCGTCGTAGGTGGCGAACTTCGGCATCTCGACCTCGTGCGGCTG
>JBEVIK010000176.1:0-16047 GCA_040510715.1 Candidatus Limnocylindrales bacterium | reverse complement strand
GCACCCGCGCCGAGGTCCCACCACGCCGTGCCGCACTGGCCGCGTCGTCCAACGGCTCGCCGCGCGACCTGGGCGCGCCGTCCAACGGCTCGCCGCGCGACCTGTCGGATGTCGCCAGGACGGACCTTACGGCCGCGGATCGCGGCGAGACCTGCCACATGTCCACCGGGGCGACCGTATCGCCCGCCAAGGCATCGATCGCGTGACAGGTGTTCGCCCGGCCGACCTTAGCCGCGTGGCACCCGGCAAACGTCGCCGGGACCGACATCTGGCCGTGACGAGGCCCGCCCGGGTCGCTTCCGAAACGTCGGGCACCCTGCCGCGGGCGATCCGTCCGAGCACGACCTGTCAGGAAGCCGCGTAGCGTCCCTGCCACCGACATCTGGCAGAGGCGCGGCAGGAGGACCCGCGCCAGTGAGCAGGACCCCGGGCAGGGGGACCTGCGCGCGGCGCGCGAGGCTAGGGCTTCCAGCGCACCACGGAGCCGGCGTTGGGCATCGAGGTACCGGTGGTCACGAACAGCGTGCCGTCGCGGCCGACGGCGATGCCACCGGGCATCACCAGGTCGGTCGAGAGGAGGGTCGGCGCGCCGCCCCCGAATGGGACGCTCCACAGGCCACCCGCGACGTCGCCGCCGAGCAGGCCATCGTGGTCGACCTCCAGCACGTACAGCGTGCCGTCGCGGTCGAATGCCAGGTCGATGACATTGGTGAACCCCGTCGCGTAGACCTCGCTGGTGCCGTCCTGCTGCACCCGTAGCACCGAGGAGCCCCCAACCGGGAACTGGAAGCCGGTCAGGAAGCCCACGTACATCGCCATGTCGGGACCGACCACCACCGATGTGGGCACGGCCTGGGTCGGCACCATGCCCGGCGAGGCTGGAGCATCGGCGGGGGCGTTCGGGTCCAGCGGAGCCGCCGACATGGACGGCGGGAACACCGCCACGAGGATGATGGTGCCGTCATCCCTCGCCCACACCAGGTCGTTGCCGCCCGCATCGGCGACCAGCGTGCCGCCGTCGGGCACCAACGCGACGCCGTTGGGGTTGGAGTCGATGCTCGGGCCGGCCTCGGTGGCGTCCGGGTCGTTCGCGGCCTCCCACGCGGCCAGGTCGGCGACATCCCGGACGATGCCGTCGGGTGCGATGGTGGTCAGCCATCCGAGGTGCGTGGCGAACGGAACGGGAATGGCCGCGCGGAGCTCCGGGCCACCGCCCAGCGCGAACGGCACGACGAGCGTGCCATCGTCCCGGATCACCACGTCGGCAGGCCCGAGGACCTCCGTGCCGATGACCAGCGAGGGCAGACCCTCGACCAAGCGGGCCCCCATCCCGTCCGTGATGGTCGTGATCGCGGCACTGAGGCCGACCTTCGCGTCCCCGCGCGGTGTCGTGACGGTCGTCAGGCCACCCTCACCCGTCTCCGTGACATACAGCGTGCCCCCAGGCCCGATCGCGATGCCCCGCGGTGCGTCAAGGCCCTGGGCGAGCACGGTCCAGCCACCGGGCGTGATCGAGGGGCTCTGCGCCATGGACGGGGCCGCGACCGCACCGATGAGGAGTGCCGTGGCACCCACCGCGACGAACCGTCGATCCATGGTCCTCCCCAGTGTCCGCTCCGCCGCAGCGGGTCAGGCTCGCAACGAAGCGGGGCTGTCGTCTCGCCGTGGCCATGCTGGCACACGACGCCCGCGCCCGGCGCGATCGGTCATGGCAGCGCCTGGATCATGCCTCCGTCCACGGGCACGATGGCCCCGGTGACATAGCTCGCCGCGGGCGACAGCAGGAACGCACCCACCCGGCCGAGCTCCATGGGATCCCCGTAGCGACCGACCGGGATCCGGCCCATGGTGGCGGCCCGGATCCGTTCGACCGGCTCGCCGGTGGAGGCGGCCCGCGCGGCATCGATCTGGGCGATGCGGTCGGTCGCGATCCTGCCTGGTGCGATGCCGTTGATGCGCACGGGCACGATCTCCGGCACCAGCGACTTGATGAGCCCCACGAGGCCGGGCCGGATGAGGTTCGACGTGGTCAGGCCGCGGATGGGCTCGCGCACCGACGAGGACAGGATGACCAGGATGGCCGGCCGGTCGCTCGCGCGCAGGTGGGGGAGCGCGGACCGGATGAGGCGCAGGGCGCTCCAGAGGGTGCCGTCGATGGCCCGTTGCCACGCCGCGTCGTCGAGCTCGTCGAACGTGCCCGGTGGTGGTCCGCCGCTGTTGACCACGAGCAGGTCGAGACCACCCATCGCCCCGACCGCCGCGCTGACCGCGCTCTCGGGACCCTCGGCCGTGGACAGGTCGGCCGGCGTGGCGATGGCGCTCGCCCCGAGGCGCGCGACGACCGCGTCCAGCCGCTCGCTGGACCGGGCCGCGAGCGCGGTCCGGGCGCCCTCCGCGACGAGGGCAGCCGCGATGGCGCCACCGAGCCCACCCGAACCGCCGCCCACGAGGGCGCGCGCTCCACCGAGCCGCAAGTCCATGCATCGCCTCCCATCGAACGCCCGGTCCGGGGCGCCTCCGCTGGCTACGATAGGCGCATCCACGACGGAGGGATGGATGCGCCGCGTACTGCTCTGGCTGGCGGGGAATGCCTGGCTTCGGGAGCACCTGCCCCGGTTCGCGTTCGCGAAGCGCGCGGCACGCCGCTTCATGCCCGGCGAGGGCCTCGACGACGCCCTCGCAGCCGGACGCGGCTTCCAGGACGACGGCATCGGCATCATCCTGACCCGCCTCGGGGAGGACGTCACGAGCGACGCCGAGGCGGACGCGGTGGCCGCCCACTACGAGGAGGTCATCGAGCGCCTCTCGGCCAACGAGATCGATGGCTATGTCTCGTTCAAGCTGACCCAGCTCGGCCTCGAGCAGGATCCCGAGCGCGCCTATGAGCGATGCGAGCGGCTGGCGCAGCGCGCCGCGGCCCACGGCAGCATCGTGGTCATCGACATGGAGTCCAGCAGGCTGACCGATGCGACCCTCGGGCTGTACGAGCGGCTCCTGTCAGCGCACCCGGGCAGCGGCATATGCCTCCAGGCCTACCTGCGGCGGACCGCGTCGGACCTCCAGCGGCTGCTGCCGATGCATCCGTTCGTGCGCCTGGTCAAGGGCGCCTACCAGGAACCCCCGGAGGTCGCATACCGCTCGGACCGGGAGGTCGATGCGAGCTATGTCTCGCTCGCCACGACGATGCTCCAGGCCCTGGCGTCCGGCGACGAGGTGGGCATCGGCCTGGGGACCCATGACGTGGCGCTCATCGAGCTCATCGAAGCACAGGCGCGCGCGGTCGGCCTTGACCGGACGGCATTCGAGGTCGAGATGCTCTATGGCATCCGCCTCGACCAGCAGCGCCGCCTCGCGCGCGAGGGATATCGCGTCCGGGACCTCATCGCGTACGGCGAGGCGTGGTACCCGTGGTACATGCGCCGGCTCGCGGAGCGACCCGCGAACGTCGCGTTCGCATTGCGCCAGGTCGTACCGTGGTGACCATCGGGTGCACGGCATCATGCCCATCGCCACCAACCCGGCCGACTCCACATCGATCCGACACCATCGCTTCACCCATGGGGTGATGAGATACGGCCAACGCCCGGGACGCGACGCCAGCCCAGCGGAGGCACCATGACCACGATGCACGGATCACCCTCCATGCCGCGACGGACCGCGTCGCTCGCGGCCCTGCTGATGCTCGTCATCGCGGTGCCACTCGCGCCGGCCGCCGTCGCCCAGGAGCCGATCCAGGGACCCCTCGGTCCGACATCGGTGGGCTCCGTGCTGTTCGGCGGCACCCTCGCCGAGGCGGAGGGCCGCGACCCTGACGGCGAGGCCACGCTCGTCCTCGCGACATCCGCCGACAGGCTCGTCATCACCGGCGTGCGGAACGGGTTCCGGCCCGATGAGATCGCGTCATTCCGGCTGGCCCTGCCAGCTCCCGCTGCCGCGACGGACCTCACGGTCCACCTCGTGAACGTCGGGGGCGACGGCGCGGAGGCCCTGCTGGGAACCGGGTCGTGGACCGTCGACCCTGCGTGGGACACCGCCACGGGCTTCATCGCCGCACCGCCGATCGGGCAGCACACGCTACGCGTCTATCGCGGCGCGGAGCTCATCGCGAGCGCGCCCATCGCGACGTGGGATGTGCCGCGTGTCGAGGGCGCCGTGACCGATCCGCTGGGCGTCCTCGCGGGCGCCCCCGACCAGGTCTCCGCGGCCCTGGGTCGGTTCGCCGACGCGACCGAGGGCCAGCTGTGGCTGGCGGTCCTCGACACCACCGGGGACATCGGGGCCGCCGACTACGCGGAGCGACTGTGGGCGGTCAACGAGGACCTCATGTGGCCGGTCGATGCGCTCGCGGTCATCGCGACCTCGAACGCCGATGTCGCGGTCCGGGTCGGTGACGACCTGGGCTTTTACATCACGCCCGACGAGGTGGACGGCGTGGTCGTCGCGGCCCAGCAGCCGGTCATCGAGGGCCGCTTCGCCGATGCCGTCGATGCCATCGCCGACGAGCTGGTGACCGCCTTCGATGCACCACCCCCCGAGCCGGGTGCGACACCGACACCGTTCCCGAGCCCCACCCCCGAGACCGTCCGAACGCCCGTCTTCCTCGGGCTCACGCGCGCCGAGGCCCAGGTCCGCGCCGAGGCCCAGGACCTGCGCCTTCGCACCCTGTTCGAGCAGACCACCGAGGCCCCGGCGGGCATCGTCATCGCCCAGGATCCGCTGCCGGGGCGACCCGTCGAGATCCTCGGTCGGGTGACCATCACCGTGGCCCAGGCGCCCGCGATGGTCACCGTCCCGGACGTGACCGGCCTGGCCGAGGAGGATGCCGTCAACTCGCTCCTCGACGCCGGACTCCAGCCCGGGACCCGCGCCACCCGCACCTCCGCGAGCGTGGACAGCGGCAGCGTCATCAGCACCAACCCTCGCGCGGGCGTCGTGGTCCAGCCCGGTTCGACCATCGACTACGTCGTCTCGCGCGGGCCGGCAGCCAGCCCGGCCCCGACGCCCCGCCCCACCTCGACACCCGGTGTCGTCACCGTCCCGGACGTCAGGGGCCTTTCGGAGGCCGATGCCTTGACCGAGCTCGGCAGCGTCGGCCTGCGCGCGGGCGAGCGTCTCCGGGCGTATCACGCCAGCATCGACTCGGGGGATGTCATCCGCACCGACCCCGCGGCGGGTGTGCGCGTCTCGACCGGCACGCGCGTGGACTATGTCGTGTCGCGTGGCCCGCAGCCGACGCCCTCGCCGACCCCCAAGGCGACCGCGACCCCGCGGCCCACCCCGACGGCCGTGCCCCAGGTCACCGTCCCGGACGTCCGCGGCCTCGCCGAGGCGGATGCGCTGACCGAGCTGGGCAGCGCCGGCCTGCGCGCGGGCGAACGCACCCGCGCCTATCACTCCAGCATCGACTCCGGTGACGTCATCCGGACCGACCCCGAGGCAGGTGAGCGCGTCGATCGCAACACGCTGGTGGACTACGTCGTGTCCCGCGGTCCGCAGCCGACGCCCTCGCCGACCCCGCGACCCACCGCGACCCCGCGGCCCACCGAGCGACCCACACCGCGGCCCACGCCACGGCCCACCGCCACCCCCCGGCCGACCGAAGAGCCCACACCGCGACCCACCCCGACCCAGGTGCCCACCGGGGACCTCCTCGAGCGCATCCAGGCTGCCGGCCGGATCGTGGTCAACATCGACGAGAACGACGGGCCTTGGACCCGCGTCGCGAGCGACGGCTCCGTCCAGGGCTATGACGTGGACATCGCCACCAGCCTCGCCGAGAGCCTTGGCGTGGACATCGAGTTCACCACCTTCCCCTTCGAGGAGGTCGTGACCGGTGGCTGGGGCGGCCGGTTCGACATCGCGATGCACCACATCGCCATCACGGACAGCCGTCGCTCGGTGCTCGACTTCAGCGCACCCTACGCGTTCGAGCCGACCGTGGTCATCACGCCTGAGCAGTCGGCGATCACGTCCCTCGAGGACATCGCCGAGACCGCCATCTGCGCTGCCCGTGGATCCGACGCCGCGCACTGGGTGGCGGGGACCCTGCAGCTGACCGATCCGCCGGTGCCACCGGCCACCGCACCCGACGGCATCGTGCTCGTGGGCACCACGACCGAATCGACCTGCGTGGACGAGGTCCTGGAGGCCACCGATGCCGCGGCTGGCCTGGTCGGCGCCGACGACGCCGCCCGCCGACTCGCGGACGGCGATCCCATCGCCGTCCTGCCTGACCCGGTGTACTACTCGCCCATCGGTATCGCGTACGACCGTGCGGGACCCGACCCGGCGTCCCTCGAGGCCGAGCTGGGCGACGCCCTCGAGGCGCTGCGTGCGAACGGCACCTTGTCCGAGCGCAGCATCGCGCGGTTCGACGGCCTCGACCTCAGCCAGGTCCCGGATGGTGGTCCGATCGGGACGCCCGCGTCCGGCGATGCACCCGCCTTCGGCGCGGATGACACGCTCGTCGAGCGGTTCCCGGACGCCATCGGGGACATCGCGCTCACGCCCTTGTTCATGAACGGAGCGGACTTCGACCTGCTCCTGCGGCCCTCGAACACCTCCGTCAGCCGGACCTACCGGACCTTCGCGGAGCTGGGCGCGGGCACCGACCTCGGCGTCGCCGCGCTGGGCCTCGCGATGGCGCCGGTCGTGGATGGCGGCGACTCGGTGATGCTCACGGCGGCCCACATGGAGGGCACCACGTCCGGCGACCTCGAGGCAGCCTTGACGCCGCTGTTCGGCAACCAGCTGCGGACCGACCACCAGGAGGCCGAGGTGGAGCTCGGCGGCAAGCCCGTCACGCGCACCAGCTCCGGTGCCTACGAGTCGGGCGACACGGCCCTGTGGGTCTACACCCGTGACGGGGTGGCCTGGTTCGTGCTGGGCACCCAGCCGCTGGCGGAGGAGGTGCTCGCCGCACTGCCCGACTGACGGGCCGCTGAGCTGGCTCGGGGTCAGCCCGGTGGGTCCGGCCGCGCGGCGCGCCACAGCCGGGCGCGTGCGTCGTCCCAGTCGCGCAACGGGGCGCTCACCGCGTCGGTGACGGCCTGGTCCACGCGGGCACGGACGTCGTCGGCGAGCCGGTCGGCCCACGCGCGACCGAGCCGTCGCGCGTCCCACGCCAGGACGCGCGAGAGGAGCCAGCTCCCGAATAGCCCCACGAGGATGAGCACGGCGGGCACGGGCATCGGCCCGATCAGCGGCACATCGAACGTGCCCGCCGGCAGGGTCGAGCCTGTCAGGAACGCCGCGACGAGCCACACCACGCCCGCGACGAGCGCGGCCGTCGCGAGCACCTGGCCCACGCCCACGAATGGCCACAGGCGGCCCCGCGGCACGCTGAACCGGCCCGCCGGGCCAGCGAGGGCCCGGTCGGTCGCGTCAGCGAGACGCCGTGCGAGCGCATCGCCGTCGGCCATCCCGGCGACGCCGCCGCGGGCGCTCGGCGGCAGGTCTGCCAGGGCCTCGCCCAGCAGCTGCCGCAGGGGGAGCGTCGCCGGGACCAGGCTCCCCCGGTCGTGCCATCGGATGAGGTGACCCTGGGGGTCGGCGACCCGCTCTCGGCGGCCGCTGCCCCGGTCGAGCAGCATCCGGATGCGGCCGAGCACGCCGCCACCCGTGCCGCGCGCCGCGTCGAGGGTCGCGGCCGCCGCCTGCGCACGGAGCCCCTCGATGTCCACCACGCGCAGGACCGCGTCCGTGGTCGCGGCCCTCGCCTGATCGCGCCGTTCCGTGGACACGAGCGGTCCGGGCTCGACCTCCGGGTCCATGCCCGCGGCACGCACCAGCTCGCCGATCGCGGCATCGGTCGCGCGCCGCAGCCGTCGCCGGATGACCTCGCGTGCCTCGACGCCGTCCGCCAGCCACGACCGGAGCTCCTGCGGGTCGTGCTGAGCTGACGTGAGCAGGATGGGCATGTCCCCGTCACCCAGCGCGGCGAGTCGCGCCCGGATGTCGGCGCGCAACACGGCCGCGTCCGCGGGGGACACCCGGTCGGTCTTGTTGAGCACGAATGCCTGCCGGTCGAGCCGAGGCGTCCACCGGCGCAGGTACCGGTCGTGGAGCACCGCGTCCGCGTACTTCTCGGGGTCGCTCACCCAGGCCACCGCGTCGACACGGGGCAGCACCGCATCGACGCGCGCCGCGTGGCCCGGCTCCACGGAGTCGAGGTCGGGCAGGTCGAGCACCGCCACCGAGTCGTCTGCTCCGGCGTCCTGGCCACGTGCCTCCCGCACGACGATATCGGCGCCCCCGAGCCAGTCGAGCAGCGGGCCAGCCGCTTCCTCGTGGCCGGCGGGCACCCACGCGACGGCACCGGTCGTGGTCGGCCGCCGGCTGCCTGCGACGCTGACGACCGACCCTGCGAGCGCGTTGAGCAAGCTCGACTTGCCCACCCCGGTGCCCCCCGCGAGCGCCAGTACGTACAGGTCGCCCGGATACCCGCCCCGCTGGACGGCATCCTCGCGGACCGCCGTCGCATCCGCCGCCGCGAGCCCCAGCGTCGTCGATGCCGCGATCGCGGCATCGAGCTGACGGACCAGGTCCTCGGGTGCCGTCACGCCCGCCCGACCCCGCGGAGCTCGTCGGCGAGGTCGCGGAGGACCGCCCGGTCCGCGACCAGGCGGTCGAACCGGGCGCGTTCCCCGTCCATCAGCCCGCGCAACCGCTCGGCGAGATCCTCGCGGGCATGCTCGATCATCTCCTGGACCGCGGCCTCGCCGAACAGGGCGTTCATGAGCTTCTGGTTGAGGAACGCGGTCGCGGCCGCGATGCCCACCTCGGCACCCGTGACCCCGCCCGTGGCCATGAACGCGCCCAGCATCACGGTCACGGCACCCGCGTTGACCCCCAACGACAGGCCACGGGCGACGCCACGCTTGGTGGCCCCCGTGGCGGCCACGTCCGCGGCGATGCCCGCCATCCACTCGTGGAGCGTGAGCGTGGCCCGTTCAGCCAGGTCGCCCGTGGCCGACCACAGCTCCGGATGGCTCGCCACGATCCGGACGCCGTCGGCATCGGCGCTCCAGTGGCTGGCGGTCCGGCGAGCGGCATCGGACGCCGCCGCGACGCTGAGCGCGGCGATCCCCTCGGTCACGCCCTGCTCGACCGCAGCCACGGGTGCCACCGGGGCGCCCCGGAGGATGGTGCCGATGGCGGCCCGGATCCGTCCAACGCCCGATGAGAACCAGCGGGTCACCTGGTCGGCGCCCACGAACGAGTGCCACCGCGCGATGACCTCACCCCGGAGCACGCTCCCATCGGCGACGCGCTCGAGCAGCAGCGTCAGCTCCTGGGCATGGTCGGTCGCGGCGATCGTCCGGAGGCGGTGGGCGTCCTCCGCCATGGCCTCGAGATCGGTGGCGACCGAGGCGCACAGCGGCGCCGTCCCGGCGACCGCGCCCTCGAGCGCCTGCGCGGCGAGCGCACGACGCGCGTCGCGATCGGCGGCGAGCGCATCAAGGCGCTCGATGAGCGGCAGGACCGCGGCGGCCGTGATGGCGCTCCCATCCGGCGTCAGGTCACCCTCGGCCACGCCGAGGATCCGCTCGGCATCGACGCTCGCGCCCTCGAGGAGGCGCCGCGTGTCCGCGAGGACCCGCTCCTGGTCGGCGGGGTCGGGGGGCATCCGGTTGACCACCACCACGAGCGGAAGCCCGCGCTCGGCGACCCTGCCCAGCACATCCCACGGCACCCGGTCGGCGTAGCGCGTCGCGGTCGTCACGAACAGGCACAGGTCGGCCCGCTCGAGGAGCGCGTCGGCGAGCGCGCGGTTGTCGTGCTCCACGGAGTCGATGTCGGGTGCGTCCACGAGGACGAGCCCCTGCCGGGCACCGGTCTCGGTGACCCTGAGGCGCTCCCGGCGCAGCGACGACAGGGGCGCGTCGGGGTCCAGCAGCCGCTGTGCGTCGGCAGGTGTCGCGATGACGACCGCCTCGCGGGTGGTCGGTCGCAGCACGCCCGGCTCCGAGACGCGCCCGCCGGCGAGCGTGTTGGCGAGGCTGGACTTGCCCGAGCCGGTCGGTCCCAGCAGCACCACCAGGAGCGGGGCATCGAGGTCGCGGGCACGTGGCTCCAGATACCCCGTGGCATGCTCCAGGAGCGCTCGCGCCCGGGCCCGAGCGCCGGGTGGCTCCGCCGGGTCGGGTGGCGCATCGGGATCGCTGCCGAACGCGCGCTCGCGCGCGGCCACGGCGGCCCAGGTCCGGACCGCGAGCTGGGCGAGCCGTTCGACCCGCTCGATCAGGGCGTGCGTGTCCGCGGAGGCGTCGGCCATATACCCAGTATCGGTCCGGAGGGCGCCGATCGGTCCGGAGGGCGCCTCTCAGCCCGGCAGGAGCCCAGCGGCGACGCACGCAGCCTCGAGCCGGGCGGCGACGTCGCCCCAGTCCGGTCGGAGCTGACCGGTCGACTCGTCGCAGTAGACGCCACGCCGGACCTCGAGCATCACCGAGCGCACGCGCAGGTCGCGCCGGTAGCGGTCGGCGGGGACGATGGCACCGCTGAACGGCGAGTCACGCCGGACGCTGAACCCGCTCGCCCGCAGGGCGGACTCGAGCGCTTCGGCGAGCTCGGGTGGCGTGTGGGCGGCGTCGGTGCCCACGCACACGTCCGGGCGGTCGGGCGCCTGGTCGACCTCCGTCGCCAGCGGCGCGGTCCCGAAGGAGTGGCAATCGATGATGAGGCACGTCCCGGCGGCTTCGATGGCGGCGCTCACGAGCCCTTCGAGCGCCCGGTGCCACGGGTGATACAGCCGCTCCATGAGCGCGGCTCGTGCGACCGGGTCCGAGTCGCGCAAGGGCCGCCCATCCGAGGTCACCGTGTAGACGACGCCCTGGCCGACCGCCTCCATCGGCTCGCGCTCCTGGTCCTCGAAGCGCTCGGGGTCGAGCACGAGGCGCGACCACTGGTTGACGAGCGCGGTGGCGCCGTGCCGCACCGTCCACCCGAACAGGGCATCGGTGTGGTGGTCGGTCATCACCAGCAGCTCGTGCGCGAGGTCGGCGTCGTCGAGCAGGATGCCTGCCCGGGCCTCGGGCGGGATCCATGTCCCTGCGTGCGGCACATGGGCGACGACCGGGATCGCGGGTACCTCGGGACGCTCGACGCGATAGGGATCGGTCAGGGGGCCGGCTCCCGCGCCAGCCGCTCGAGCGTCTCGAGCGTCACCAGGCCGATGCCGGCTGTCGGCGCGGTCTGTGCCGCCAGCCGGACCTGGCACGACCGAGCCGCGTCGAACACGACGAGGCCGACCGACAGCCGCTCGCCCTCGTCGGCCGCGTGTGCCCGTGCGTCGTCGAGCTGGTGCAGCACGTCGGCGTTGATGCCCCGCGCCCCCCACTTGCAGTCGTGCGCCTCGGCCGCACCGGGCCGTTCGACGGTCACGTCGTAGGGGTGGACCTCGCTGCGCACGCCGTCGAACAGGATGCGCCGCTCCCGCTGCACGGCGGGCCCGGCACGGCGCGCGAGCAGGATCACGGTCAGTGCTTCCACGATGGCGCCCCGGAACTGGTCACGCACCCCGGCTCCCCGTTCCGCGACCGCCAGCGAGGCTGCCAGGACCCGTTCGGCGCGCGCCAGCTCGTGGGGTTCGCGGCCCGACGCGAACAGTGTCGGGAAGGCGGTGCGCCACCCACCGGCATCGAGCGTCTCGCCGTTCATCACGGCCCGGGCCAGCAGCCGCTCGGCGGGCGTCGCATCGGCCAGCGCCTCGGCCGCGGCCGTCACCAGCGGATCGGCCTGGATGCGCGCGTACGTGACCGCCCGGGCGTCCGGGACGGCGTCCTGGAACCTCATGCGGCCGCCCACGGGTCGACGCCCAGCGCGAGGAGCACCGCCTGGGGGTACGTGGACAGCCAGTCGATGGCGCGATGCGGGTCGGTGATGCCCGTCACCTCGTCGGCGAGTCGGTCGATGGCGGCGGCGGCACCCGGAGCGGCCTCGGCGCCGGCTCGCTCCAGCTCGGCGCGCCAGGCTCCGGCGAGGTCCTGGACGTAGCTCCACTCGTCCTCCACCTCCTCCGCGAGCGCGACGAGCTCGTCGTAGGCGGCGAGGGCTCTCGTGACGAGCTCGATCGGGTCGGATGGGTCGTGCATCGTGAGCGAGGGTAGCGATCCGGGTCAGCCCGCGGGCGACACCTCGGGCGTCCCGGCGACCTGGCGGCGCCGCGCCACCAGCACCACCGCGGGTCCGACCGCGAGTGCCACGCCCAGGAGGCACAGCGCGGCGAAGCCCGCGACGGACTGGACCACCCCCGAGCCAAGGCTGGCAGCTGCCGCGGAGCACCAGATGAGGGCGTCGGCGACACCCTGGATGCGGGTGCGCTCCGCGCTCGCGAGACCGCTCGACAGGAGCGACGAGCCCGCCACGAAGCCCAGGTTCCAGCCGTAGCCCAGCAGGAACAGCGCGAGGAACAGCTGCGGGCCCCCATCGGGTGGCGCCGCGGCCCCCATCACCGCCGCACCCGCGCTGAGGCACAGGCCGGCGACGATGACGGGCATCGGGCCCAGGCGATCCGTGAGCCGCCCGGAGAGGGGTGAGAGTGCGAACATCCCGAACACGTGGCCGCTGATGACCAGCCCCACGGCGGCGATGTCGTGCCCATGCTCGGTCATGTGGACCGCGGTCATGGTCATGATGAGCGTCATCACGACCTGGCCCGCCACGAGGGCGAGGACCGCGAGGCGCACGCTCGGGCGCCGCAGCAGCGACTGGACGCTCGCGACCGGGTACGAAGGAGCGGGTGAGGCGGCCGGCGCGACCGGCTCGACGGGCGCGGCCCCCACCGGAGCGCCCGCCTCCTCGGGTCGCCACGCGAGCTCCGACGGGTCCGGCCGCAGCAGTGCCCAGGTCGCCGCCGCGGCGGCTGCCACGAGGACGAGCGTCACGATGTACACGCCGGCCAGCTCGGGCAACCCGAACCCTGCGAGGAAGCCCCCAGCGAGCGTGCCCAGGTTGGGCCCCAGCACCCCACCGATGGTGCCCGCCCACACGACCGTGCTCAGCGTGGACGCGCGCCGCTCGCCCGGCACCATGTCCGCCGCGGCATATCGCGACAGCTGGTTGGCGCTGTTGGCGATGCCCAGCAACGCGGTGCCCGCGAGGAACAGCAGGAAGCTGTGCGCGAGCACCGCGCTCAGCGCGATGAGGGCGCCGACCGTCCCCACGGCATACCCCGTCACGAGGCCGGGGCGTCTGCCGCGCCGCGCCATCACCGTCGACAGCCACGCCGAGCCGAACGCGGACCCGAGCACGACCGTGGCGGCGGGGACGCCGGCCAGCGTGGATGTGCCCGCGAGCTCCGTCGCGACGATCGCCGACACGGTGGATGCCGCGATGTAGCCGGTGCTGCCCAGGCCGACCCCCGCGAACAGGGTCCGCAGGGCGCGAGATCGCTCCGCCGAGAGATGCGACATGCCGGCGGGGGTCGTCACCGCGGCGCTCGTCACGGTCGCCCGCCCGCCAGCCCGACGGTGCCCGTGCCGAGCAGGTCGGCGATGGTGGCCCCGCGCAGCTGCTCGATGAGCGCGTCCTGGGCCGCCATGAACACGCCGTGGACATCGCACGTGCCATCCAGCCCGCAGGGCGCGTTGCGCAGGACGCACGAACGCCGCCCGACGTCGCCTTCGACCGCCTCGACGACATCCAGCACGCTGATCGAGTCGGCGGGCCGTCCGAGCCGGTAGCCACCCGATCGACCGAGCCGTGCCACCGCGATCCCCGACCGGACGACCTCGGTCATGACCTGGGGCACGAAGCGCCGCGGGATGCCGGTCTCGTCCGCGAGCCGGGCAGCACCCACGACATCGGGTGCGTGGCGGGCGAGTGCGATGACCGCGCGGATCGCGTAGTCACCCCGCCGGGTCAGCTCCAATCGCATGGCGACAGTCTGCAACACGGGCCGAACGGCCTGTCCGAAGGCCCCTTGTGGTCCACGCGATAAATGATAAGTTACGCACTACACATTTAGCTCGTTCGGCCGAGCTCACGCCGGCCACGGAGGAAACCATGAGAAGGACGCTCCTGACGATGGGCATCGTCACCCTGTTCGTATCCGCCGGCTGCGCCGGCACTCGTGCCGCCTGGACGGCCGCGCCTGCGGGCGACCCCGACACCTCGAAGGATGCGACGACCGCCCTCGCGATCGCGGAGCCGGCGACCCCACGGCCGGTGGTGACCGAGGCCGATGACGCCGTGGTCGGTGAGATCGAGTTCCACGCCTTCGACCTGCGCTTCGAGCCCGCCTCCGTGACCGTCGAAGCGCCCGGGCGCTACCTCGTGACCCTCGTGAACGAGGGCGCGATCCTCCACGACATCACCTTCGAGGACGGCACGGTCCTGTCCGCGGAGGCCGGGCAGACCGTGTCCGGTGAGGTGGCCGTGCCCGCGGAGGGCCTGGGCTATATCTGCTCCATCCCGGGTCACGCGCAAGCGGGGATGGAGGGCGCCATCAGCGTCGCGGGCGGCGCTGCCGTCTCGACGGAGGCCCCCGCGTCCCACGACCCCGACTCCCACGGTGGCCCGGCCCCCGACACGGGCATCGAGCCCGATCCCGACGCGCCGGCTCCGATCGTCTATGACCCGGCCGCGCCGGCACGCCGCTCGGGCGAGGTCCATGACATCCCGGTCGTGATGATCGAGAAGGAGATGACCGTCGCGCCCGGCATCCGCCAGCTCGTCTGGACGTTCGGCGGCACGGTCCCGGGCCCCGTGATCAGGGTCAAGGTCGGGGACACCATCCGGGTCCACCTCCAGAACCCGTCCACGAACGCGTTGCCCCACTCCATCGACTTCCATTCCAGCCAGGTGGCCTGGAACGACGAGATGCGATCCATCTCGCCAGGAGAGGACCTCGTGTACGAGTGGACCGCCGACTATGCGGGCGTCTGGATGTACCACTGCGGGACGGCGCCGGCACTCCATCACATCGCCAACGGCATGTTCGGCATGGTCATCGTGGAGCCCGCGGAGGGGCTCGCGCCCGTGGACAAGGAGTTCGCGCTCGTCCAGAGCGAGTGGTATCTCGGTGCGCAGGGTGAGGTCACCGACCTGACCAAGGCGATGGCGGCCGCACCCGCTCCCGACTATGTCGTGTTCAACGGCGTCGCCAACCAGTACCAGGACGCGCCGCTCAAGGTGGACACCAACGACCGGGTCCGCGTGTTCGTGCTCGACGCAGGACCGTCCATCGACAGCTCGTTCCACGTCGTGGGCACCATCTTCGACACGGTCATCAAGGAAGGCGTCCACCTCGAGAACGGCAACCCGGGGAACTGGGGCGCGCAGGCGGTGGACCTCTCGCCCGCGCAGGGCGCCATCGTGGAGTTCTCGCCCAAGGAAGACGGCCTGTACCCCATCGTCACCCATGCCTTCAACTTCGTCGGGCGCGGCGCGCTCGGCATCCTCCAGGCCGGCGATGGCGATCCCACGAACTGAGTCCGCAGCCGTCCCGACCGGGGACGGCGCGTGCTGCGGGGCGTGCGCGCAGGATGGCGCGCACGCCCCGTCCACACGGGAGCGACCAGTGGCGACCATCAGCCTCGGCCCCGCCGACGGCCGGTCGCTGGTCGCGCGACGGTCGGCCGACCGGCGGGTGACCGTCCTGGCCATGGCGCTTGCCGCCGGGTACCTCGCGCTCACCGTGCTCTCGGTGCTCGCACCGGCCGGGGTGCGCATGGGCGCATGGCTGCCCCTCCACCTGCTGCTCGCTGGTGCCGCCGCCACGGCGGTCGCCGGTGTGATGCCGTTCTTCAGCGCGGGGGTCGCGTCGGTTGCACCCGCCCCCACCTCGATCAGGTTGCTGGGCGTCCTGGGCGTCGCGTCCGGGGCCGGGCTCGTGGTGATGGTGCGCATGGTCGGACGGGGCGCCATCGACAACGGCGTGCTCGGCGCGCTGGCCGGTGCCACCTACCTCGTCGGTATCGCCGGGGTCGCGCTGGCCACCCTCCTGCCGCTCCGAGCTGCGCTGGGTCCGCGTCGCGTCGTCCTCGCGGTCTCGTACGGCGCGGCCCTGGCATCGGTCGCCCTGGGTGCCCTCATCGGGACGCT
>JBEVIK010000175.1:0-3172 GCA_040510715.1 Candidatus Limnocylindrales bacterium | reverse complement strand
CGGCCCCCCCGCCATCACGAGCGAGCCGCCCGGATCGATGGCGAGGGCATTGACGGGCTGGAACCGGGGCAGGTCGCGGGCGGGCAGGCCGCTGTCCACGGTGGGCGGCACCCAGGCAGGTGACGCCGCGCTGGTGTCGAGGCGCAGGACCCCCACCTGCTGCGTCGCCGCATAGGCCACGCCCCCCGCGAAGCCGAGCGCCCAGCACGAGCCCGCCGTCCAGCCGGTCGCGAAGGGCTCCCAGCCACCCGCGGAGTCCTCGCGACCGAGCAACTCGCGTCGGAAGCAGCCGTGCCCCGCCTGGTCACCGCCCGGCGCAGCGGTGCCCGCCCACAGCAACGTGCGCGGCCCGTCACGCTGCACGGCGAGCACCCGTGCATCCTCGGTGGCGAGCCCGATCTGCCGGAAGCTGCCCGCTCGGCCGGCGTCGTTGGAGAGGTACAACCCGAAGCGCCGCTGCCCGCCCACCTGTCGCCCCTGGGCGGCGCACACCACCGCCACCTCGCCTCGGACCTCCTGGATGGCGACCACCGCCCAGAAGGCCACGTCCTGCTCGGCCGCATCCACGAGCACCTGCACCAGGTCATCCTCCCGTGCCACGCCCAGGCGGTAGAGGCCGCCACCCGAGCCGTCGGTGCTGCCCGCGCTCGGACCGGTCGCCATCAGCAGCACGGGCTCCGGGTCACCGACCAGCCACGCGGCGTCCTCCACCCGGAAGCCGTAGCGGCGCGAGAACGGCCACGTGTCGCCGCTGTCGAACGAGACATGGATGGCGGAGCCATCGCCGGTGCCGGGAGCCGTGGCCACGGCCACCAGTCCGGGTCGCTCCGGATGCACCCTGATCGCCTGGACGAGCTGGTCGCCGAAGCGGCCCATGGCCTCCCAGCCATCGCCGTCGTTGAGGGATCGGAACAGGACGCCGCCGCTGCCGGCGTACCACGTGCTCGGCTGGGCGGCATCCGCCTCGAGGGTCAGCACGTCGCGACCGGGCACCTCGTCCACGAGCAGGCGCACGTCCCGGACGTGGCGCACGCCCGCCTCGGCGAGCACGATCCGGTAGACCTCCGACGCGTAGAGCGCCTGCCCGAAGGGCCAGCCACCGGCGCCCTCCGAGGCGCCCAGTGGGTTGATCGTCTGGTGCAGTCGCTCATCGACCCGCTGTCGGACCGCGGCGGCGTCCTCCTCGCGCTCGACCGAGACCGTCGCCCGCACGCGGACCGACTTGTAGCGGGCCCAGTCCACGACACACCGGGTACCCAGCGAGCGCCGGTCATCGACGGCACGCCTCGCGGCGTCGAGCGTGGCGGGTGTCTGAAGCGCGACGAGCTGCTCGGCGGTGACACCCGACGCGAGCTTGGGATCGGGCAGCGCCGGCACCAGCACCAGCTCGACCGTGCCCGGCGTCGCGTACCGCCACAGGGCGGCCTGGGTGAATGCGCGTCCGCGCGCGATGCCCGGGGTGGCCTCCGTGATCAGCTGGAAGTCCCGCGCCGTGACGGCACGGTCGAGCGTGAACAGCTCCTGCGGGGCACGCGTGAGCGCGTTCGCGAGCGTCTCTACATCCCGGCCGCCGCTGGCGGGCGCCGGGTTGGTCACGTTGACCCCCGGGATGGGATCCATGAGCACGCTCAGCGCGCCCGAGACGACGTTGCCGGCGATGCCCCCGCCCGTCCGGTACCAGGCGCGTACCTGCCGGCCGAGCCGGGGCACCCGGCCGAGGGCACGCGGGCCGTCCGTGAGCGTGTCATCGGTGAGGACGCGCGCGGAGTCGGCGAGCTGGATGAGGCCCGCCGTCCGGTCCGCGATCCACGCCTCCCGGTCGTCGCCCAGGTTGGCGAAGCTGCGGACCTCGCGCCAGCCGCGATAGGCCCGGCCTTCGTGCTCGAACTCGGGGCCTTGGCCGGCGGGGTCACCCGGTGCCAGCTCGACGCCCACGACGAGGTCGAGCGGGAAGCCCGCGCCGGCGATGATGGGCGGCTGGCGGACGGTGAACGACTGGCCGGCACGTCCGGTCGAGACGCTCAGCAGCTCCCCCTGGACGAGCCGCGCGTGGATGGCATCGACGGTCACGCTCGTGGCGCCGGCCGGGAACGTCGCGGGGTCCACGGTCTGGAACACGGGTGCGTCGGGGCTCGTGGAGCCGGCCACCGTGACCCTGGTCCCCCGAGGCAGCTCGAGAGGCTGTGCCGCGTCCGCCTCGGCGCGGCTGAAGACGAGCGACGCGACGGCGGCCGCGGGCGGCTGGATGCGCGCACCGATGAGCCGCAGGAACTCCACGTACAGCTTGTCCGGCACCTGGTTGAGCCGGAAGATGGTGGTGTCCGCGAGGTACGCGAAGGCCTCCAGCAGGGTGATCCCCGGGTCACCCGCTGACAGGTCGGTCCAGCCGGGTGCACGCGCCGTGACGACCTGCCGAGCCTCTTCCACGAGCATCGCGAAGGTCCGGTCGTCGAGGTCGGGGGACGGCAGGGGCATCAGCCCAGACCACCCTGCTCGAGGTCGAACGCGAGGTGCAGCTCGTCCACCCGCCGAGTGGCCCGGACACGGTACCGGAGCTCGAGGTCGAGCCGCTCGGGGCGTTCCGGGTCACGACCCGCGTCGAGCGAGATGATCTCGACGCGTGGCTCGAACCGCTCGATGGCGGTGCGGACGTAGTGGATCGCGAGTCCCGCGGTCGTGTCGTCGTTGGGGGCGAAGATGAGGCGTCGCAGGGAGCAGCCGTAATCGGGCCGCATGAGCCGCTCGCCCGGCGAGGTGGAGATGAGCAGCATGATCGCCTGGCGTACCGAGGCGTCCTCCTCGACCATCTCGATGCGCCCGGCGGGCGTCGTCTGGAGACCCGCGGACGTCCATGCGCGGTCGGGATCGCTCACCAGCGCTGATGGGATGGCGAACCGCCACGCCCGATACCTGCCGACGGTCATGACACGGCCGCCACGAGTCGCTGGCCGGGGTCTCGCACGACGTACCGCACGATGCCCGGTGGCGTGCCGTTGGTCAGCCCGGCGACCGTGTCGAGGCAGACCGGCATGCCGTCCACCCGGACCAGCGTGGAATAGCCGACCTGCACCGCGAGCGTCTGGGTGCAGGGCTTCATGGTGATGTTGATGTTCGGGCACAGGCTGATGGAGCGGCCCTCGGGGTCGGCGCGCACGAGGACCTTCCGGCCATC
>JBEVIK010000174.1:0-3152 GCA_040510715.1 Candidatus Limnocylindrales bacterium | reverse complement strand
GGCACGCCGCAGTCGCCGACATACGCGCGTGCGGATGCCGGCAGATCGCGATGGCGGGTCAGCGTGTCGAGATAGGGATGCGCGCAGAAGGCGCCATCCCGGGCACCGATGGCGTGCTCCGCGGACAGGACGGCGGTCACCTCGTCGGGCGGCACGTCCTCGACCACGAAGCTCGCCACCGCGCCCCGCTCGTCGGTGGCGGGCATCGACCCACCCAGCAGGTGGACCCGTGGGATGGCCGTGAGCCCCGACACCAGGCGCCGCGTCAGCGCGTCCTCGTGACGGGCGATGCGTGCGAACCCGATGTCGCGGAGCGCCGACGCAGCGGCTGCGATCGCCACGGCACCCGTCACGTTCGGCGACCCGGCCTCGTGGCGGTCCGGCCCTCGAAGGAGGGTGGCGCCACCCCGCGAGACGGCGCGCACGGCGCCGCCGCCGATGAGCCGTGGCTCGGCCGCATCGAGCAGGCTGGCGGGGCCGACGAGGACGCCCGCGCCATACGGCGCATGCATCTTGTGGCCCGAGAAGGCGAGCACATCGATGCGTGCGGGATCGTCCGGGCGCCCGACCTCGATGGCCCGGTGGGCGACGAGCTGTGCGGCGTCCACGGTCATCAGCGCCCCATGGGCATGGGCGAGGACGGCGGCATCGTGGACCGGGGGCCGATGACCCGTGACGTTCGAGGCGCCGCTGAGCACGACCATGCGCACGCGCCCGCCCTCCCGGCGCAGGATGGCCTCCAGCGAATCGAGTCGCGGTCGGCCCTCGGCATCCACCTCGATCCAGGCCAGCCGTGCGACGCGCTGCCAGGGCAGCAGGTTGGAGTGATGCTCGAGCGCCGAGACGGCCACCACGTCACCGGGGCGCCAGTCGAGCAGCCCCGCCGCGATGTTGAGGCTCTCCGTGGCCGACCTCGTGAACACCACGCGGTCGTGACGGGGGTCGGCGCCCACGAATGCCCCGATCACGTCGCGTGCCTGCTCGTAGACATCCGTGGACAGCCGCGACTTGAAGCCCGCGCCGCGGTGGACGCTCGCGGACCAGTCGAGGAACCGGTCCACGGTGTCGCGGACCGAGCGGAACGCGGGGGTGGTCGCGGCCTGGTCGAGGTCCGCGTAGCGCAGCCGTCGGCCATCGGCGACCGGGACGGGCACGTCCGCGCCGACCCACAGGTCGGGCATCGTGGGCGTGCTTCGGCTGAGGGCTGGTCGTGGCTCGACGGGGATGGCGGTCAACGTCATGCACGGCACGCTACGGTCGCCCCACCGGCATTGTCAAGTGATTCTGTGGGATATAACGAGAACTACACCATCACGACGCCGCCATGCGAGGCGCATCATCGGCCGGGACCACGTGATGGCGAGGGGTGACCATGGCTGACGGAGCGGACCGCGATCGATGGATCGCCGTCGACGCGCGGTTGGAGTCGATGCTCGGGATCCACGACGAGGTGCTGCGCGCGGCGCTCGACGATAGCGACGCCGCGGGCCTGCCGGCCATCGCGATCTCGCCCCTCGAGGGCCGGTTGCTCCAGTCGCTGGCGCGCATGATCGGCGCGCGCCGCATCCTCGAGGTCGGCACGCTCGGTGGCTACAGCACCATCTGGATGGCCCGGGCGTTGCCGCCGGACGGCCGGCTCGTGACGCTCGAGCTCGACCCGCACCACGCGGCCGTGGCGCGTCGGAACATCGAGCGCGCCGGGCTCGGCGACCGGGTCGAGGTGCGTGTAGGCCGCGCAGCCGCCAGCCTCGCCGAGCTGGAGGCCGACGCGGGCGAGCCCTTCGACCTGGTGTTCATCGACGCGGACAAGCGCTCCAACCCGGACTACCTCGAGGCTGCCGTGCGCATGACCCGGACGGGCGGTGTCATCGTGGTCGACAACGTGGTGCGCTGGCTGGATGGCGACCCCGCGGATCCCGATGTCGCCGGGACCACGCGGGCCCTCGAGCTCATGGGTGCGCATCCGCGCCTGACCCCCACGGCGCTCCAGGTGGTCGGCCGCAAGGGCCACGACGGCTTCGCGGTGGCGCTGGTCCTGCCGCCCGTCTGACGCTTCGGGCTACAGCCGGACGGCGGGTGGCCGGGTGCGGTCGAACATGTGGACCGTGTCCAGGAACCGGACCTCCTTCGACCGATAGGCCATCACCAGCGAGTGCGTCCGGGCGCCACCGCCGAAGAACCGGACGCCGTCGAGGAGGTCGCCGCGCGTGACACCCGTGGCCGCGAACACGAGGTCCTCGCCGGGTGCGAGGTCCTCGGTCGAGAACACGTGGTCCTCGTCGGTGGGCACGCCCATACGTGCGGCGCGTTCGCGCTCGGCGTCGCTCCGGAACCGGAAGCGCGCCTGGATCTCGCCGCCCAGGCACTTGAGCGCGGCGGCCGTGATGACGCCCTCGGGCGCCCCGCCGATGCCCATCACGCCGTGCACCCCCGTGCCCGAGACGGCGCAGCTGATGGCCGCCGAGAGGTCGCCGTCGGAGATGAGCTTGATGCGGGCGCCGGTCGCGCGGACCTCGGCGATGAGTGCCTCGTGGCGTGGCCGCTCGAGGATGACGATGGTGATGTCGCGTGCGTCCCGGCGCAGCGCGCCCGCGATGGCGCGCACGTTGTCCGTGGGGCTCTGGCGGATATCCACGTGTCCGGCGACGGTGGGACCGACGCACAGCTTGTCGAGGTAGGTGTCGGGGGCGTGCAGCAACCCGCCCTGCTCCGAGGCGGCGAGCACGGTGATGGCGTTCGCCTGGCCGTGGGCGACGAGGTTGGTGCCCTCCAGCGGGTCGACCGCGATGTCGATGACCACGTCGTCCGGTCCGCCGGTGCCCACCGGCTCGCCGATCCAGAGCATCGGCGCCTCGTCCCGCTCGCCTTCGCCGATGACGATGGTGCCGCGCATCTCGACCTCGTCCATCGTCCGGCGCATCGCCTCGGTCGCGGCCTGGTCGGCCTCGTCCTTCTGGCCCCGGCCCATGTGCCGTGCCGAGGCCAGCGCCGCGGCCTCGGTGACGCGCACCATGTCCAGTGCGAGCAGCTTCTCCATGGACTCGACCCCCCCATCGAGACCCGGCAGGCGCCCCGGGTCAGTGGCGGAACTGGCGACGACCTGTGAACACCATCGCCATGTGATGCCGGTCGGCGATCTCGATGGCCATCTC
>JBEVIK010000173.1:0-3051 GCA_040510715.1 Candidatus Limnocylindrales bacterium | reverse complement strand
CCGGGACCGGCCGAAGCGTGGGCGTGGCCTCTCGGTCCATGTAGCCGAGCAGCAGCTGCCTGATGAGCGGGTCGCGGGCCGCGTCGTGGACGAGGCGGTAGCCCATCAGGTAGCCGAAGTAGGCGAGCGCCTGATGGCCCGCATTCAGGAGCCGGAGCTTCATCAGCTCGTAGGGCGCCACGTCCTCGACCAGCTGCACGCCCACGGAAGCGAGATCCGGACGCCCGGCGCCGAAGTCGTCCTCGAGCACCCATTGCGTGAACGGCTCGCACACCACGGGCCAGCCGTCGTCGACGCCGTCGCGCGCGCGGACATCGGCGCGGTCGACATCCGTCGTGGCCGGGGTGATCCGGTCCACCATGCAGTCGGGGAACCGGACCTCCTGCTCCATCCATGCGGCGAGCTCCGGGTCACGCAGCCGCGCGAACGCCGTGAACACGCTCCGCGCCACCTGACCGTTGTGCTGGATGTTGTCGCAGGACATGACCGTGAAGGGCACGAGGCCGCGCTCGCGCCGGCGGGCGAGGCCGGCGGTGACGAGCCCGAAGATGGTGCGCGGGGCGGCACCGGGCAGGAGGTCCTGGACCACGTCCGGCTTGGTCGCATCGAACTCCCCGGTCCGCTGGTCGAAGCCGTAGCCACCCTCGGTCACGGTGAGCGACACGATGCGCGTGTCCGGGTGGGCGAGCCGCGCGACGACCGCCTCCGGGTCGTCGGGTGCGAAGAGGTAGTCGACGATAGAGCCGATGACCCGCGACTGACGGGTCCCGTCCGCGGACTTGAGCACGAGCGTGTACAGGCCCGCCTGGCGCCGCAGGACGTCCCGCATCGCAGCGTCCGCCGGCAGGACGCCCACCCCGCAGATGCCCCATTCCGGCGATCCTCCCGCTCCGAGCAGGCGGTCGAGGTACATCGCCTGGTGGGCACGATGGAAGCCGCCGACACCGAGATGGACGACACCGCTCCGCACGCGGGTGCGGTCGTACGTCGGCACCGGGACACGTTCGGCGATCTCCGCCAGACGGGAGGTGCGCAGTGGGATGGCGGCTTCGTGGGCCACGTGGTCGTCCTCCTGCCTCGGTGACCGTAAGGCTACGCCCCCGAGAGTTCGAGCAGGCGCACGGTCGGCGCCACGCATCGTCCGACGGCAGGCGAACATGGCTCGACCACGGACGTCGCAGCGCCATGAGGACCACATGACCGAGATCTGGACCATGGGCGAGCTGCTCGCGGAGGTCATGCGCCCGGAACGCGGCCTCCCGCTGGACCGCCCCGGGCCCTTCCTCGGTCCCTTCCCGAGCGGCGCGCCCGGGATCTTCGCCGACACGGTGGCACGGCTGGGGCACTCGTCGGGGATCATCTCCGGGGTCGGCGATGACGCATTCGGTGCCGCCATCGTCGAACGGCTGGAGCGCGATGGCGTGCGGACCGACCTGGTCGCGGTGGTGCCTCATCGCGCGACCGGGGTCGCGTTCGTGGCCTACGCGGCGGACGGCACCCGCTCCTTCCTCTTCCACTGGGAGGGAACCCCGGCGGTCATGGCGGGCGTCCCGCCGCCGGGGATCGCGACCGGGACCGCGTACTTCCACGTCATGGGCTGCTCGCTCATGGCCGACCGGGCGTTCGCGGACCGCCTCGTCGAGACCGTGGAGCTCTTCGCGGCCGGGGGCGCCCAGATCACGTTCGATCCCAACATCCGCACCGAGCTGCTGGCCGGCGACGATGTGGACGGGATCGTCGCCCCCGTCCTCGCGCGGTGCTCCATCCTCCTTCCGGGGGCATCCGAGCTGGCATCGCTGGCCGGGACCGACGACCTCGACCGTGCCGCCGGGATCCTGATGGGCCGCCATCCGATCCGGATGATCGTGCTCAAGCTCGGGCGCGCGGGCTGCCGCGTCTACTCCGAGGATGGGCGCATCGATGTCCCCGCGTACGAGGTGGATGAGGTGGACCCCACGGGAGCCGGCGACTGCTTCGACGCGGGGTTCCTGTGTGGCCTCCTCGACGACGAGGCGCCCGAGGATGCCGCGCGCCTGGCGGCAGCCGCCGGGGCGCTCAACGCCGCGGCGTTCGGACCCATGGAGGGCGACATCAGCCCGGCCACGGTGGCGAGGCTTCGCGACCGGGGGTAGGCCCGGTGGCAGCGGTCGCGTGCTACGGTTCGCGCAGCGCGTGTGACGGGGCCGCCCAGCGGTCGCTCGACACCGCCCGAGCGACGGAGACCAGGACACGTGACGACTCTCCCGGTCCTCGTCAGAGCCATGGCGATGGACCTGTGGCGGCGCAGCCAGGACCGCCGATGAAGGCCGTCGTCTACGACGGTCCCCGGAGCTGGGTCGTGGCGGACGTGCCCGTCCCCGAGCCCGGCCCGGGCGAGGTCCGCGTCCGAACCATCCAGGCCGGCGTCTGTGGCACCGACCTCCACACCCACAACGGCGAGTTCATGGCGGCCTTCCCGCTGACGCCCGGCCACGAGGTCGTGGGTGTCGTCGATGCGCTCGGCGACGGCGCCGACCGCTTCCGTGTCGGCGAGCAGGTGACGGTCAATCCGAACATCCCCTGCGGACGCTGCGACTACTGCCGCTCCGGTCGCACCATCCTGTGCTCGGATCTCAAGGGCATGGGCTCCAACCTCCCGGGGTTCTTCGCGGAGGCGTTCGTCGCGCGCGAGGATCTGGTGTTCTCGGTCGATGGACTGCCCATCGACACCGCGGTCTTCACCGAGCCAACCGCGTGTGCCACGCATGGGATGGAGAACCTGCACGTGCGACCGGGCTCGACCGCGCTCGTGTTCGGGGCCGGTCCCACCGGGCTGTTGCTCGCGCAGCTGCTGCGCACCGGTGGCGCCTCGAGCGTCACGGTCGCAGCACCCAAGCAGTTCAAGCTGGATGTCGCGTCAGGGCTCGGCATCGACAGGACGGTGCTCATCGACCGGTCGGACATCTCGGCCACCCAGGCACTGGTGATGGAGGCTTCGGGCGGCCGGGGCTATGACATCGTCGTCGAGGCGACCGGGTCGGCCGCGATCGGCGATATCTGCGTGCCGCTCAC
>JBEVIK010000172.1:0-3890 GCA_040510715.1 Candidatus Limnocylindrales bacterium | reverse complement strand
GACAGGTGCGCCTCGACGACCTCGTCGCCACGGACGACCACCTGGAGCCGCCCTTCGCCCTCGACACGCGAGACGCTCGGTACCGCGAGACGGCGTTCCAGGACCTGCTCGGTGGTCATCGTGGTGCCTCCTCGGGAGGTGCACCGCTGGCCGGCACGACCGCGGAGCGCGGGCCGAAGCCGGGCGGTCCGCCCCGGGCGTCGATGGCCTCCCGGAACGTGGGCGCCCAGGCCGTGAACAGGGAGAGGCGCCGAGCGATGCCCGCGTCGTCGAGGCCCATCCAGCGCAGGTTCCGGGCCTCGCCCGCCACGTTGGCCGATTCGCGCGGACCGAAGCAGGCGTAGCAACCGCGGCCCCACGCGGGGCACAGGGCACCGCAGCCGGTCCGGGTCAGCGGACCCAGGCAGGGCTCTCCCTTCGCGACCACGACGCACACGGTCCCCGCCCGCTTGCACGCGGCGCACACCGCTTCGTCGGGCAGCTGCGGGCGCCGACCCACCCGGACCGCGGTCAGCAGCTCCACGAGCTGGCCTCCGTCGATGGGACAGCCGCGGAGCTCCGCATCCACCTTGACGTGATCAGCCACGGGCGTGACCGTGGGCAGCGCGTCGACCCATTCGGGATGCGCGTAGACCACGGGTGCCACGCTCTCGGTCGCCCAGCCACGAAGGGCCTGGATGCCACCAGCGGTGGCGCACGCGCCGATGGTCACCAGCAGCGCGGAGCGCTCACGCAGGTGCTGCAGGTGATGCGCCTGCTCCTCGGTGCTCACCGAGCCCTCGACCAGGAGCACATCGAAGGGCCCGTCCGAGCGTTCGGAGCTCGCTTCGCCGAACTCGGCGATCCGGAAGTGCGCCCCCAGGTCGAGCAGCAGCGGACCAAGGCCGAGCAGCGCGAGCTGGCAGCCGTCGCAGGAGGCGAGCTTGACGACCCCGACCGACAGCGGCCGAGGCGTGCCATCCGCTGGTCTCGCGGCGGCGATCTCGGTGGACATCAGATCCCCTCCAGCTCGAACGCGTCCCCCAGCTCCGCGCGCGAGAACACGGGGCCGTCCTTGCACACGAAGAAGGGGCCCATCTGGCAGTGACCGCAGAGCCCGACACCACACTCCATGTGGCGCTCCATGGACACGTAGATGCGATCGGGCAACAGGCCCCGGCCCCCGAGGACGCGCGAGGCGGCCTGCATCATCCGCTCGGGGCCGCACAGGTACGCGACGGTGCGGATCGGGTCGATGGGTGCCCGGTCGAACAGCTGGGTCACGACGCCCACCGGCCCGGCCCAGTCCGGACCGGCGCGGTCGACCGTGACCTCGACGCTCACGTCATCGAGGGCACGCCACGCTGCCGTATCCCCGCGCAGGACGAGGTCGTCCGGGGTGCGGGCCCCGATGACGATGCGCACGTCGCGGAAGCGGCCCCGTTCCGCGATCACCTGCTCGATGAGCGGTCGCAGGGGCGGCAGCCCGAGCCCGCCGGCGACGATGAGCACGTCCCGCCCGTCCGCGGCCGACGCGGGCCAGCCACGACCCAGTGGGCCGCGCAGGCCCAGCTGGGCGCCGACCGGGAGCTGGGTGATGACCGTGGTCGCGGGACCGGCGGCCCGGATGGTGAGCTGGATGCCGTCGGGCCGGTAGCGCGAGATCGAGATGGGCACCGCGGAGTACCCGGGCAGGTCCACCATCAGGAACTGGCCAGGCTGACCGCCCGTGATGGGCTCGGGCACCCCGGACAGGGTGAAGGTCCAGGTATCGGGTGTCTCCCGCTCGACGGCCGCGATGGTCGCGGTGGCGTACTGCCCGGGCGATGCCGCGACGATGGACGAGCGATCTGTGCCGGGCGGGTGCTCCACGACCGCGGGGGGCGCCGCGATCACCTCGAGCTCGTCGCGGATGTCGATGCCCACGGGACACCAGGTGATGCACCGGCCACAGCCGACGCAGCCCATCGTCCCGAACTGCTCCACCCAGGTCCCGAACTTGTGGGTCAGCCACTGCCGGTAGCGGTCCTGGCGCCGGGAGCGGAAGTTGCCCCCGGCGACCGCGCCGAAGCCGAGCGTGAAGCAGGAATCCCACTGGCGCGTCGACGTCGCGTGCGTCGCGTCGAGGTCGGAGACCTGGGTGACGCTGGTGCAGAAGCAGGTGGGGCAGACCATCGTGCAGCTGGTGCACGCGAGGCAGCGCTCGGCGATCTCCGCCCAGCGAGGATGATCGGGTCGCGCCACGAGGCGTGCCGGCAGGCCGTCCGTCGCGAGGCTGCGGGTCATCGAGGCCCGGGCCTGCTCGGGGACCCGTCGGGCAGCATCGACCGCTGCCTGGTCCGCCTCGGCGAGGGCGAGTCGCTCCACGAGGGCCCGCCCCGCGTCCGTGCCGGCGCGCACCACGAAGCCGTCATCGAGCTCCGTGAGCGCGATGTCGTGGCCCGTGGTCACCTCGGGACCCGTGCCCATCGAGGAGCAGAAGCAGGTCGACGAGGGCGCGGCGCAATCCACGCCGATGGTCAGGATGTCGGCGCGCCGTGCCACGTAGTCGTCGTCCGCCACGAGCCCGTCCCGGAGCACCCGGTCGTGGACCGCGATGGCGGCGAGGTCGCATGCCCGGGCGCCCAGGAACGCGAGCGGCCGGACCCGGCGCTCCGGCTGCTCGAAGGTGAGCGCATCGCCATCGCGACGGGCGGTGCCCAGTCCCACCCTCGGCGGGAAGGTCCAGGCCTTCCAGCTGGTGGGTGACGATGCGAACCCGAAGGTATGCGGGGCGCCGGTCGAGGGCTGCGTGCGATAGCGACCCGGCGCCTGCTCATCGGTCACACCGATGGGCAGCGCAGCAGCGTCCGTGATCTCGCGGTAGACGATCGTGCCGCCCTCGACCACCGGACCGATGACATCGCGTCCGTCGGCGCGCAGCGACGCGACGAGTCGACCGAGGTCCTCGCGTGGCAACCACCAGCGGGAGCCCATCGTTGCTGGTCCGTCGTGGGAGACGGCGCCCGTCGTCACCATGGATCGATGCCGAGGCCGGACGCCAGTGCCGAGCCCAGGTCGAGCAGCTGGTGACGGGTCGCCATCAGCCGACGGGCCACGGCGTCGAGCGCCTGGCGGTGGATGGCCGCGGACAGGACGGGGTCCTGCGCCAGGGCCGCCCGGAGGTCCTCACCTGGGAAGGCCACGAGGAGCGTCCGCTCCATGACGCGCACGGTCGCGGTCGCGGGCAGGTGGCTGAGCAGCACCGACCAGCCCACGATATCGCCGGGCTCGACGGTCATGAGCGTGACCTCGCCACGCCCGGGCTCACGCTCGGTCACCCCGACGCGGCCCGACAGGATGAGGTCCAGCTCCGCGGTGGGTGCACCCTCGACGAGCAGCAGCTCGCCGGGTCCTGCTTCCCGGAGCCGGCCGAGCGACGCGAGACGCTCGAGCGACGGGGCCGGGATACCCGACCCGAACCACGTGGCGCCGATGGCCTGGCGCAGGTCGGCGATGGCGTTCATGAGGTGGAGCATCGGGTCGCCCGAGCCTCCCCGATAGTGCCGGTCAGCAGGGTCGGGATGTGACCGACGGACCGTGGCGGCGCGTTCCTCGCGCCCGATCCTTGTGGCATGCATGAAGCAGGAGCGGTCACACGCGCCATCGCGGCCCGGCTCGATCGCCTGGGCGATGTACCGATGCCCCGACGGCTCCGGGTGGTCATCCGCGACCCGTTGCGGGCGCATCCCGACGCGGTCCGCCTGTACGCGACGGAGTACCTCCGTGACCGGGGCGTGGAGCAGCCCGTGGTGACAGTCGTCGTCATGTCCGTCCCGTGCGCTGCCTGCGGCAGCATCGAGCGCCCGGGTCCGATGGACCCGGTCTGCGGCGCCTGCGGGATGCCCTTCCGACCCATCGAGGGACCCGCG
>JBEVIK010000171.1:0-11438 GCA_040510715.1 Candidatus Limnocylindrales bacterium | reverse complement strand
GGCCAGCTCGCGGCACGAGTGCATCGAGAGCATCGGGTTGCCGAGGTCCACGGTGCGGATGCCGACCTGCGCGGCCGCGATCGGGCCGATCGTGCTGCCGCAGGCGACGTCGCTGCGCGTCACGAAGTGCTGCGGCCGCACGCCCACGTCGGCGCAGAGAGCCGCGAAGCGCGCCACGGTCTCCGCGTCGCTCGCGTAGGACTGGTTCGCGTTCACCTTGATCACCGGCCCGCCGCCGACGACCGGGCGGTGATCGGGCTCGTGCTTGTCCGCGTAGTTCGGGTGGACCGCGTGGGCCATGTCCGCCGAGACGAGGAGCGAGCGCGCCACCGCGCGGGCGAGCCCCTGGGGCGCGCCGTCCTTGAAGCCGGCGACCGTGCGCTCGAGCGCCGACTCCAGGAGCGGGCCCGCGGCGCCGACGGCGCTCCGGCTCCCGACCTCCTCGTGGTCGTAGAGCGCCACGACGCGCGTCGCGCGGCCCGCGCCGGCGGCCGCGGCGTCGAGCAGCGCGCAGAGCGCCGCGTGGCAGGAGGCGAGGTTGTCGAGCCGCGGGGCCAGGATGAACTCTCCGCGCGCGCCCGCCACACACGCGGGCTGCACGTCGTACGCCATGAGGTCCCAGCCGAGGAGGTCCGCGGCGTCGATCGACGCGGTGCCGGCGGCGCGCAGCTCCGAGGCGACGAGCTCGGCGAGGCCCGGCGCGCCTTCGAGGCCGAGCACCCCCGGTCCGTCGGCCGTGCCGATCCGCCTCACGGTGGTCGCCCCATCCACGATCGAGACGTCGCGGTCGTCGAGGCGCGGGTGAGCCAGCAGCAGCAGGTTCGCCAGCTCGTGGTCGAGCCGCGGTCCACCGAGCGCGCCCAGGACCACGATGCGCTCGCAGCCGCGGTCGATGGCCGCGAGCAGGGCGAGCTCGGTGTCGCTCTCGTCCTTGTCCCGGCCCGCGCGCGTGACATCGCTGCCCGCCGCCACCAGCCGATCGAGATCGGCGCCATCGAGCGAATCGAGGTCGCCCACCACGAGGTCCACGTGGACGCCCGCGCGCAACGCCCGCCCGGCGCCCCCATCGGCACCGATGACGAGCGTCCCGGGCACGCCTGCCACCCGCAGCAGCTCGGCGTCATCGAGACGGCCGTCGGCCACGATGACCGCCGCCGGGGGCGTGGCTCGGTGGGACATGCGGACGCGCGACCTCCAGGTGCTCCGGGACGGAGGTGGCGTCGTGGACTCCCTTCGCCGGTACGAGCCGGATCAGGTTCCGAGGGTCTGCGGTGGACCGCACTCTCAGCGCCCGAAGGCGCTCCCCTGTCCCAAGGTGACTGCGCATCATCCTAGCAGCCCCGTCGCGCCGGCCCGGATGGCCCAGTGCCGTCCGGGTGGCCAACGCCGCTCGTTGCTAGACTCCGGGTCGTGCCCGACGACACCCATCCCGCGCTCCAGCGTGTCCGCGACGCGGCCATGCGCAAGGGCGTCGCCATCGAGATCCGAATCTTCCCCGACTCCACCCACACCGCAGCCGAGGCGGCCGCGACCGTGGGTGCCGAGCTCGGCCAGATCGTCAAGAGCCTCGTGTTCGTGGCGCCGACGGAGAAGGGACTCGAGCCCGTCGTCGCACTCGTGAGCGGCTCCAATCGCGTGGACATCGCACGGCTGTGCGCCGTCACCGGCCTCGTCGGTCTTCGCCGTGCCAACGCGGACGAGGCGAGCGAGGCGACCGGGTTCACCATCGGTGGCATCCCGCCGTTCGGCCACACGCGTGCCCTGCGCGTGGTCATGGACCCCGACCTCGGACGCTTCCCCGTGGTGTGGGCCGCCGCGGGCACCCCCAACGCGGTCTTCGCGGTGCCCCCGGCCACCCTGCGCTCGCTCGCCAATGCGACCGTGGCGCCCCTGGCCGAGGCATCGCCGGGCGCGTGACCCAGGCCGGCGGCTCGGGTCCCACCGAGCCGCATCGATCGTCGGTGCGCTATCCGGGTGGGCTGGCCGCCTGGTATCGCTGGACGGGCACCGGCGGCATCGCGGCCATCAGCGCGTTCTCCGAGGTGGGCGGCACGCTCACCGACCTCGGCACCCTCGTCGCGCCCGAGCCCGACCGGCTATGCCGCGCGGAGCTGCGCGTGGAGGGCCCGCTGGGCACCTGGACCGTGCGGCTGGCGTCGGTCATCTTCGATGAGCCACGCGGCGTGCTGTGGGATACCCCCGGCCTGCTCCTGGTGCGCTACGGGTTCCGGGTGTACGCGTTCGCGGCCCGCTCCGGGGAGCTGCGCTGGACCCGAGACAGCGGCACGCCCCTCGTGGCGCTGCTGGCGTCCTCGCGTCTGGACCACGTGATCGTCCAGAGCGAGATCGAGACGCTGGCGCTGGATGACGCGGGCGAGGTCGTGTGGCGGGTCCCCCATGCCGAGGTCATCGCGGAGGCGGAGCTGGTGGGGGGCCGGCTGGTCCTCGGTGCCTGGGGCGGTGCCCATCTCGCGCTCGACCCGGCAACCGGCCGGCCGAGCGAGGCGGGAGGTCCGACCGAATGACCTCCGGATCGTGGATGGATCGTGGACAGATGACCGAAGTACGCCCGCGAGCGTGGACAGGTCCCATTGATTCCGGGTGCCCTGTCGGCGAGCATCTGGCGCAGCCCGAAGGTGCTGGGAGCGCGACTGGTGGCGGCTCTGCCGCTCATGTCGCGCGGAGGTTCCTTCGGGTCTTCTCGTGCCCGGCGACGGGCCGATCACGGGACGGCTGCCGCTGATGGCACCCCTGCTGGTGCTTGCGGGGATCGTCCTGCTCAGCGTCGCGCTGGTGCTCGTGCGCGCCACGGGCGGGAGCTATCGCATCGGACGGACGCTCGCCGCGGCGATGGAGCTGTCGCTCACCGACGCGATCAAGGAAGCCGTGGACGGGCGCACCAGCGGCTACCTCCGGACGACCGGCCGGATCTCATCCGAGGAGGAGTTCCCCGATGAGAACGACCGGCCCCTCGTGTTCCGGCGCAAGCGCCTCCAGGCACGCGCTGGTCGCGAGTGGCGGACGATCGAGGACGAGCGGACCGCGGTGCCCTTCGGTATCGAGGAACGAGGCACCTACCTCGCGGTGGACATCGACGCCCTCGGCGACGGGCTCGTGGTCGTGCCCAGGGAGGCCACGGGCGTGGCGTCCGACCTGCCGGAGGGGACGCTGGCACCCGGGCAGGCGCTGTCGCCGGCGACGCCGGTCCGATTGCGCATCGACCAGCTCTCGGCGGTCGAGCATGCCACGGTCGCGGGCGTGGTCCGGCCGGGCGCTGATGGACAGCCGCACATCACCGCGGGTGCCGATCGCCCGCTCATCGTGACCAGCCTCGCGCCGGCCGAGGCCATGCGGGTGCTCGCCGCCGAGCATCGTGGCGGGGTACGCCTCGCGAGCGTGCTGCTCGTCGCCGGCCTGGCGACCATCGCGGCTGGGCTGGTCGCGGTCGTGGTCGGCCTGTGAGGGCCCGCAGGTCATCCCCGGTGGTGCCGGTCATCCGCTCGATCCTCGTGGGGCTCCTCGTGATGCTGGTGCTGCTGGCGCCGGCGACGGCCGCCGCGCAGGCACCCGCGGCCACGCCCTCGGCCACGGTGCCCGTCGCCAGCGCGCCGCCCATCATCGGCTCGGGCGACCCCCGCAGCGAGGGCGAGGGCCCCGGCATCGTGGGGTCACCGGTCGCCATCGCGGTCGGCGTGGTCGTGCTGGGGGTGCTGACCGCGCTCGGCACCGTGCTCGTGCTGCGCGTCGCTGGCCCGCGCCGAGGTAGTTGACCGGGATGCCGCCTCGCCCCGAGGCACAGCTCCCCGAGGGGCCTCGGGTACTTTGCTCCCATATGCGCTTCCGGCGCTGCGGCGTAGGGTCATCCGGCAGGCATCAGTGACCTCGGGACATCGGTCGGGCGCGACCCAGCATTCGGCCACCAGGCACGACATATGACCGTCATCGACCCAGCACCGCACACGCCGACCACGCCGCAGGGGACAGCGGCACGATCGCGTGTGACGACCACTCCCAGCGCGCGCGTCGAGACCGATGCCGGGCGACAGCCCGTGCGTCCCGATACGCGAGCGCCCGTCGGTCCGTACACGGATCGCGCCCGCATGCTCCTGTGGGAGGGCCAGCTCCGGTCCATCCAGCAGCTGGGCCAACGCCTCGCCACCCTGACCACGGTCCGGGAGATCGGCCTCGCCATCTGCAACGAGATCCGCGAGCTCGTGCGCTCCCACAACGTGCGCGTGTACCGGGTCCAGGGCGAGGACGTCGTGGCGGTGGCGTGGCACGGCGAGATCGGCGAGTACGCCGACGAGGTGGGCGAGGAGCTCAACGTCCGGGTGGGCCAGGGCATCACCGGCTGGGTCGCCCAGCAGGGTGTCCCGCAGTACCTGCCCGACGCGGCGCACGACCCGCGGGCCGAGACGATGCCGGGCACCGATCCCGACCTCGACGAATCGATGCTCCTGGCGCCCATGCGCTTCGACGACCGGACCATCGGGGTGATCGTGCTCTCTCGACTGGGCATCGACCAGTTCGAGCCGGATGAGCTGCGCTACCTCGAGATCTACGCGGCGATGGCCGCCCACGCGATGGCCAACGTGGACACCACCCAGCTGCTGCGCGCGCAGTCGGAGATCCTGGCCCGCCAGCTGGAGGCGCAGCGGCAGCTGCTCCGAGCGACCGAGTCCATCCTGGCCACCCTCGACCCGCACGGCATCGTCGAGGAGATCGCCCAGCGCGTGGGCAGCCTCGTCCCGGTGGACACCATGATCCTCGTCACTCGCGACCGCGACGACGGCACGCCACGCGTCCTGTTCGCCGAGGGCGAGGGGGCCGCGGTGTTCGAGGCGGACTCCCCCGACGTCCTTGCGATGACCGCCTGGCTCGATCGGCATACGACCGTGCTGCGTTTGCAGCACGATGCGCCAGCCCCGGACGACCTCGAGCTCGTGCGCGCATGGGACGGCGACGCGCTCGTCGTCGCGCCCCTGCTGGGCACGGGCGAGGTCATGGGCGCCCTTGCGGTCACGCGGCGGGGCGAGCGGGCCGGCTTCGACGACTCCGAGCTGGAGCTCATCCAGCTGTTCGCGGGCCACGTGGCGATCGCGCTCCGCAACGCGGTCCAGCACCAGGCGGTCGAGCTTCGTGCCCAGACCGACGCGCTCACGGGGCTCAAGAACCACGGCACGTTCCAGGAGCGACTCGACCGGTGGGTCACGAGCGGCCGGCCGTTCTCGTTGCTCATCGTGGACATGGACGGCTTCAAGGCGTTCAACGACGAGCACGGGCACCAGGCCGGCAACCAGCTCCTGCGCGAGATCGGCGCGACGTTCGTGCGAGCCTGCCGCGACTCGGACGAGGTCTTCCGCTACGGCGGTGACGAGTTCGCGATCATCCTGCCGGGCAGCGAGCCGGCGGGTGCCCTCGAGGTGGCCACCCGGATCGGGCGCGCCGTGCGCGAGCTGGGCGCCGATGCCGCGGGTGGTGGTGTGGGGATCTCCTGCTCGGTCGGTGTCGCGTCGTGGCCATCGGACGCGACGGACCGTGACGGCCTGATCCTCGCGGCGGACCGGGCCTGCTATGCGGCCAAGGCGGCCGGGCGTGACCGGGCGGCAGCGGCAGCGGACGTCCATGGCGTGGCCTCGCTCGCGGCGCGACCCCGGAAGCCGCGCTCACGGGCGACCGTGCGGGCTCGCGCCGGTCGCTGACGGGTCACGGCCCCGGGGCTCGTCCTGCGCGGACGGCCTGGCACCGCGCGCCGGCTAACGCTCGAACGGGCCCCCGTTCGGCGGTGGGCCTTCACCGGGTGGCATCTCCGGACCCTGCCACGGCCCGGCCCACGGCTCCTGGCCCTGCCACGGTCCCGGCTCGAGCGTTCCGGGGTCGTAGCCGAGGTCCATGCCCGGGCCCATGGCGGGTGGCAGCGGGCCACGCGAGATGATGACCTCGGCGTCCTCGCGGATGCCCAGGTCGTTGGCCGCAGAACCCTGGTTGACTGCCAGTGCCAGCCGGCCGTACGAGTCCTGGAACAGCAGGGGCTGGCCGGGCGGGACGTTGCCGAACGTCTCGACCCACGCCACCTCGAGGTCCACCACGCCAGCCTGGTCGACCAGCCGCACGAAGAGGGGCTGGCCGAGCTCCGGGGATCCCACCGCCCCGAACAGGTGGCTGCCCAGCGCCGAGAGCTTGGCGCTCCCGAAGCTGTCGATGTAGATGACCGACGACCGCAGGACGCCGGGATGGACCTCGGGCTCGGGCCAGTCGAGGATGCGCAGCGACCGGGGATCGACGGCCGGGCCGAGGAACTCGAGCGGTACGCCCATGGCCAGGTGCGCCGCCGCGGGGGCGAAGATGTCCCGCCCGTGGAACGAGGAGCTGATGACCGGCAGCCGGTACTGGGGGCTCTCGAGCTGATGCACCCGGACGATCCCGCCGAGGCGCGCGGCGGCCGGGAGCAGGATGCCGTTGTCGGGGCCCACGAGGTGGTCGCCGCGAGCGGTCTCCATGGCCACGGCGCGGCGCTCCGTGCCCACGCCCGGGTCCACGACCGCGACGTGCGATCCCACGGGCAGGTACGGCGCCGCCGACCACATCAGCAGGGCGCCGTCGCGGATGCGGTACTTCTCCACCTCGTGCGACACGTCCACGACCGAGGCATCCGGGCAGATGCCGAGGACGACCGCCCGCATGATCCCCGCGGAGGGGTCACGACTGCCGAAGTCGGTGATGAAGGAGATGACCGGGCGGGTGCCCGGGCGGACCAGCCGCGCTGCCGCGGGGGTCGTGATGGTGCGCGTGAAGGTTCGTGACATGCGCCGCGCATGGTACGCGATCGGGCTGCGCTATCGTGCCGCTTCGGATGACGATGGGCCCCTGGACAGCGTGACCGGACCCCGGGAGGCGACGCCGCCCCCGGTCGGCTCGCGCATCCTGCGCGAGGCGGGCCGGCTGGTGGCAGTGCTGCTGCTCGTCCTGTGGGCCGCGCTGGCCGTCACCATCGTCGTGTACTACCGGCCCGGTGGGCCGTGGGACGTGCTGGTCGCATCGGCGGCATTCGCGCCCGTGGCCATCGCCGCCTCCGCGGTCATACGGCCGCCGCTCGCGAGGGTGGCCCACCCGGATGCATGGCGTGCGAACCTCATCGTGGCTTGGGTCGGGCTGGTGGCGGTGCTCCTGGTCGGGGCGCTGCTGGTGCTCGAGATCCGGGTCATCGCCCAGCCGGGCGACCAGACGCTGCTCCCGTCCCTCGAGGTCGCCTACGCGCTCGTGCTGGCGCTCGGGTCGCTCAGCCTCTACACGGCGTTCGGCATCTCCGAGATCCCGGCACGGCCGGGCGCGAGGGCACAGGGCCGGATGCTCCACGCGGCGGGTCTGGCGGTCATCATGACCGCCAGCGCGGCGTTCCTCCTGGGTGTCGCGGCGCTCGCCAACGACCTCGCCCTGCGCGACCAGCCGGCCGGACCGTCCCGCTTCGGGCCGACCGACGCGTCGGTGACGCCGCCCACCTGCGACACGCCCGTCAGGCTCGGCCCGTCCGCGGAGGTGGCCATCGACGCGCAGGCGATCATCGACGGCGAATCGGTCGGCCTCGCATCGGTGCAGGGCGTCCGGGACGCGTACGACGAGTCGTGGTCCGGCTCCGCGGAAGGCGACTTCGTCCGCGCACGGGCCGAGTACGCCCGGATGGGCCCGGAGGCGTGGATGGGGCTGGGCGCTGCCGAGCCATCGCCCATCGAGGTGGACCCGTTCGGGATGGAGGGTGCCAACGGGCTCACGCTGGATGGACCCGTGGTATCACTGCTCACCGCGAGCGACCCGGAGGTCGTGGCGGAGGACCTGGGCGTGGGTCTCGTGTCCGGCGCGCGAGCGCGGCACTGTCGGACCGCCGTCGACGGAACGACCGCGCTCGACACCTTCCTGCCGCTGCGCTGGCTCGCGGGCAGCCAGCTGCTCACGGTCACGCAGCCACTCGACGATTGGCGCGGGACCCTCGACTGGTGGGTGTTCACCGATGGGCAGCTGGGCCAGGCCACCGTGGACATCCATGGCTACCCGGGGGAGGCCTGGCCCACCTCGGGCATCGCAGGGACGCTCTCCGCGCGGCTCACCGCGCTCGACCGTGACGTGCCCCAGACGGTGACCCCGCCGGGTGGCGCATGATGCGAGCCGACCGACCGGGCGGGTGACCGGAGCAAGGAGGGACGACCGTGAGCCCTGTGCTCGACCGTGAGGGCAGCAAGTGGGACCGCGCCGCGCGGTTCCTGCGCGTGGCATACGTGCTCAACGCGCACCCCGACGGCATCGCGGCTGCCGCCATCGCCGACCAGATCGGGGTCTCCAGGCGCACGGTCTACCGGGACCTCCAGGCGATGGAGCTCGACGCGGAGCTGCCGATCTGGCAGGACAAGGGCAAATGGGGGCTCGAGGCGGGCGCCTTCCTGCCGCCGCTCGCGCTGACGCTGCCCGAGGCGACCACCTTCTTCCTCGCCGCGCGGGTCCTCGCCAAGGCGACGGACGAGCATGACCCCGAGCTCCTGTCGGCCTTCGTCAAGCTGGCGGAGATCCTGCCGCCCGTGCTCGCGGAGCATCTCCACGCGACCGTGGACGCCTACGCCTCGACCCCGCGCAACGAGCGCTTCACGCGGGTGCTGCGGGTGCTGACAAAGGGCTGGGCCGAGCGGCGCGTGCTGACCATCGACTACGGCCCCGGCGTCTACGACGCGCGCAAGGGCGCTCGCCAGACACGCGTGCGGCCGTTCGCGCTCGAGCCATCGGCGCACACCCGGGCGCTGTACCTCATCGGGTACGACGAGGAGCGCAAGGCGCGCCGCACGTTCAAGGTGGAGCGCATCCTGGAGGCGTCGCTCACGCCCGAGACGTTCGAGGGCCGCACCAGCGACATCGCTCGGGAGCTCCTCGCGGCGTGGGACGTCGTGTCCGACGAGCCGCGGGTGCGGGTGGTGGTGCGCTTCTCGAAGGACGTCGCGGCGCGGGTCGCCGAGACCCGCTGGCACCCTACCCAGGACGTGGATCCGGCACCTGACGGCACGCTCGTGTGGAGCGCCACCGTCTCGGGCCTGCTGGAGGTCCGCGGCTGGATCCTCGGCTGGGGCTCCGATGCCGAGGTCCTGGAGCCAGATGCGCTGCGCGACTGGATCGTGAACGAGCTGTCGCAGGCCGCCGCTCGCTACCGCTGAATATCACGATGATCTCCATCGACTTGCTGTAGTATCTGGCGAACGTGGTGGGGCGGTGATGCCCGCGTCCACCCCTGCGGTATCGTCATCGGACGGGGTCGGCCTGATGCGAGCACCCATCGGTCGTCACGACCCCGAAGGGAGGAGCCATGCGCAGAACGCATACCCGGGGCCGGTCGGCCCTGATCGCCCTGTCGGCGCTCGCGCTGACCGCGGCCGCCATCCTGCCGGCAGGCGTCGCGGCGCAGGACGCCGAGCCCGTCTCCGGTGGCACGCTGGTGGTCGCCGCAGACGGCGCGCAGTTCCCGCCCAACCTCAACCCGGCCATCGTCGCATCCAACGGCGTGTTCCTGTACTCCAACAAGATCGTGGAGCCCCTGTTCGAACAGGGCTACGAGGGCCTCGAGCCACGCCTCGCGACCGAGTGGGAGGTCTCCGATGATGGCCTGGAGTACACCTTCCACCTGCGCGAGGGTGTGACCTGGCACGACGGCGAGCCGTTCACCTCGGCCGACGTCAAGTTCTCCGCCGAGGAGGTCTGGAAGCCGCTCCAGAACATCGGCCGCTCCGTGCTTGCCAACCTCGACCACGTCGACACCCCCGACGAGAACACGGCGGTGTTCGTGTTCTCGCAGCCCACACCGCCCGACTTCATCGCCCAGGCGCTGCCGGTCATCTCATCGGTGCTTCCGGCGCATATCTACCAGGGCCAGGACCTCTCCGACCCCGCGAGCCCCCTCAACCAGCAGCTGGTGGGCACCGGGCCGTTCAAGTTCGGGGAGATGCGGCCCGGTGAGCTGCTGCGGCTGACCAAGAACGAGGACTACTACGTCGAGGGACAGCCGTACCTCGACGAGATCGTCTTCACCGTGCTGCCCGACGCCACGACCAGGGCGGCGGCCCTCGAGGAGGGGGACGTCCAGGCGACCGTGTTCGCGGCCATCCCTCGCTCGGACCTCGCGCGCGTAGATGCGCTCGATGGCATCGCCGCGACCACCACGGGCTACGAGGCGATCCCCTACCAGGCGACGCTCGACTTCAACCACCGCAACGAGGTCCTCGCGGACGTCAAGGTCCGCCAGGCGATCGCGCAGGCCATCGACCAGCAGTTCGTGGTGGACACCATCTTCCAGGGCTTCGGTGCCACGCCCGCGAACGGACCCATCCCGCCGACCTCCGAGTTCTACACGGACGACAAGACCAGCTACGCCTTCGACCCCGCGGCGGCGGCTGCCGCGCTCGACGAGGCGGGCTATCCCGTGGGCCCCGACGGAACGCGCTTCACGCTGCGCTTGCGGGCGGCGCCGTTCTTCCCCGAGACCGTGGCCATCGGTGAGTACGTCAAGCAGGCACTCGAGGAGATCGGCATCGGCGTCGAGATCGTGGCCGCGGCCGACACCCCCGCGTACCTCGCGGCGGTCTACAAGGACCACGACTTCGACCTGTCCATCAACTCCCCGGTGTTCCGGGGCGATCCGGCCATCTCCACGACCATCCTGTACCAGGGTGGACTCGAGCCGGGCATCAACTTCACGAACCAGTGGGGGTACCAGAACGCGGAGGTCGACGGCATCATCGAGGCCGCCAGGAGCACGGTCGACAGCGAGCAGCGGAACGCGCTGTTCGACCGCTTCCAGCAGGTCATCGCGGATGAGCTGCCCAACTTCAGCATCGTCGACTTCACGTTCGTGCCCGCCCACAGCGAGCGCGTCGGCAACATCTCCAACAACCCGCGCTGGGCGGTCTCCAACTGGGCCGACACCTGGCTTGCGCCAGAGAGCTGAGCGACCGTTGATGGCGGCTCGCGATAGCGGGCCTCCACCGCACCTGATCCGAAGGCCCCGTGGTGCATCATCACGGGGCCTTCCCCCATGACCCGGTCCCTCGTCGTACGACGGCTGCTCCACGCCATCCCGGTGCTGCTCATCGTGGCGGTCGGGGTGTTCGTGCTCCTCGAGCTCGCGCCGGGCGACGCCGTGGACGCGTACCTTGGGCAGACGGGGACCGGTGACGCGGCCCTCGCCGAGCAGCTGCGACAGGCGTGGGGCCTCGACCAGTCGGTGTGGGTCCGCTTCCTGGCCTACATGCAGTCGGTGCTGACCCTGGACCTCGGCTGGTCCACGGCAGCCGGTGCGCCCGTGACCGAGGCGATCCTCACCCGCCTGCCTACCACACTGCTGCTGATGGGGTCGGCGGTCGCAATCACGGAGATCGTCGGGACGCTCCTGGGCGAGCTGGGCGCGATGA
>JBEVIK010000170.1:0-14131 GCA_040510715.1 Candidatus Limnocylindrales bacterium | reverse complement strand
TCCTCCGATCCTCTCCGATGCGCTCCTCGCGCAGGCCGATGATACCCGCGCTCCTGCACAAGGGACGCGTAAGAGCGTCACGCCAGACTCACGGCATGGATGACGAGCGACTGGGGCAGGCCGTCCGGGCGGTCCGGCTGCGCGCTCGCCTGCGCCAGGTGGATGTCGCGTCAGCGGCGGGCTTCGCGCGGACCGCGGTCATCGACATCGAGGCGGGAAGGCTGAGCCGGGTGCGCGTGGCGGACCTGCGCGGGGTGGCCGGCGGCCTGGGGATCCGACTCACCCTGGACATGCGATGGCAGGGCGCCGACCTCGACCGGCTGCTCGCGGCTGGGCACGCCCGGATGTACGAGATGATCGCGGACCAGTTTCGTGCGCTGCCCGACTGGGTGGCCGTGCCGGAGGTCTCGTTCGCGGTCTTCGGTGAGCGCGGCGTCATCGACGTCGTGACATGGCACGCGCCGAGTCGGTCGCTGCTCATCGTCGAGCTCAAGACGGCATTGGGTGACCCGCAGGCGCTGGTCGCGACCATGGACCGGCGGGTCCGGCTGGCGTCGCGCATCGTCGCCGATCGGGGCTGGCAGCCACGATCGGTCGGTGGCTGGGTGGTGTTCGCGGACACTCGCACGAACCGTCGCCGCGTCGGGGAGCACCGAGGCCTCCTGCGAGCACGCTTCCCGTCGGGCGGACGGGACGTGCGCGCATGGCTCCGGGCGCCGGTGGGCGTGATGATGGGGTTGTCGTTCCTGCCGGATGTCGCTGTGAGGGACCTTACTCGACGGGCTGCCACGCCCCGGCGCATCCGGCCGACGAAGCCCGAGCTGGCCCGACGCGATCCGCGCTCACCCGGTGGCCATGCCGGGTGATCCCCTCTGCCCCGTGTCTCGCAGGACGACGTTAGCCGGATGAGATGTGGCCAAGGTCGCGCGGCGCGACATCTGACAGCGCGGGAGCGGATGAGGCGCCCATAGGGTCGCTCGACGCGACACCTGGCGATGGACGCGTACCGAGGCGCCCATAGGGTCGCTCGACGGGACATCTGGCGATCGGGGGCTCTGGTCGGCCGGGATGGGCGCCGGGCGAGGTCGGCAGGCTCCTGGCGAGGCCGGCAGGGATGGGCGCCGGGCGAGGTCGGCAGGCTCCGGTCGACTGGGATGAGGCTCTGGTCGGCTGGGATGGGCTCTGGGTCGGCCGGGCTTTGGGCGGCGCGGTAGGATCGGCGCATGCAACGGACCCCCAACATGGAGCGCGTCTACCGGATGAGCTTCGCCTCGGTGTACCCGCTGTATATCGAGAAGGTCGAGAAGAAGGGCCGCACCAAGGCCGAGCTGGACCAGGTCATCGAGTGGCTGACCGGGTTCGACGACGCGGCCCTCGACCACCACATCGAAGCCGGCACCACGTTCGAGGAATTCTTCGCCGACGCCACCCTCAACCCCAGGTCGAGTGCCATCACGGGGGTGGTGTGCGGTGTCCGCGTGGAGGACATCGAGGATCCGCTGATGCGCGACATCCGCTACCTCGACAAGCTCGTGGACGAGCTGGCCAAGGGCAGGAAGATGGAGAAGATCCTGCGGGCCTGACCTCTCCGACCGGTCAGCCGCGGACGTAGGGCACGTACGCCGGCCACCAGGTCGCGGCATCGACCTCGGCTCCCGGATCGAATCCGCCGTCGCGTTCGGCGGCAGCTGACGACCCCTCGGCGACGGCCTGCGTCGCGACCGCGATGGCGATGGCGCGCGAGACCTCCCGGATGGACGGCATCGCGGGATACAGCGCGCCCGACGCCAGCCGGTCGTCCGCGACCGCATCGGCCAGCGTTCGCGCAGCGATCAGGAACATCCGGTCGCTGATGGTGCGCGCCTCGGCGACCACCGCGCCCAGCCCCACCCCCGGGAACACGAATGCGTTGTTGGCCTGCCCGACCTCGATGCGCATGCCCCCGTGCGACACCGGCAGGGATGGTGATCCGGTGGCCACGAGCGCCCGGCCGCCGGACCAGGCGATGACATCGGCCGCACGGGCCTCCATCGATGTGTCGGGGTTGGACAGCGGCATCACCACGGGTCGTTCGCCATCGGCCAGCCCGGCGCACATCGCGCGCACGACCGACTCGGGGAACGTACCGGCGATCCCCGTCACGCCGACGAGGATCGTCGGGCGACGCGCGCGCGTGACGGCCTCGAGGTCCTGCGCCCCGCCGACCTCCGCCTCGACGGCGACCTCGCGCTTCCACTCGTCGAGGTCGGTGCGGCCCGCGTGCACCAGGCCCTTGGAGTCCACGAGCGCGATGTCACCCGTGCCGCCCGCCTCCTCGATCGCGGCCCGCAGCAGCCGCGCGATGCCGATGCCCGCCGCGCCTGCCCCCACGATGACCACGCGCTCGTCGGACCACGAGCGATGCGTGATCCGCTGCGATGCCAGCACCCCGGCGACGACCACCGCCGCGGTCCCCTGGATGTCGTCGTTGAACACGGGAGCCCGGTCGCGGTAGCGGTGGAGGAGCCGCAGGGCGTTCTGCTGCTTGAAGTCCTCGAACTGGATGACGCAACCGGGCCAGACCTCCTGGACCCCCGCCACGAACGCCTCGACGAGCGCCTCGTAGCCCTCGCCGCGCATGCGCCGCTCCCGAACGCCCAGGTACAGCGGGTCCCCGAGCAGGTCGTGGTTGTCGGTGCCCACGTCGAGCGTCACGGGCAGCGTCAGCGACGGGTGGATGCCGCTCGCCGCGGTGTACAACGCGAGCTTGCCGATGGGGATGGCCATGCCGCCGGCGCCCTGGTCGCCGAGTCCCAGGATGCGCTCGGCATCGGTGACGACGATGAGGCGCACGTCCGGGAACGGGCCCTGGCCCAGCACGCGCGACACCCGACCCACGTCCCGGGGCGTGATCCACGTGCCACGGGTGCGCCGGATGATGTGGCTGTACTCCTGGCAGGCACGGCCCACGGTGGGCGTGTAGACGACGGGCAGGAACTCGTCGAGGTGGTCGGCCAGCAGCCGGTAGAACAGCGTGGCATTGCGGTCCTGGAGCGCGGTCAGGCTGATGTACTTCGCGAGGGGGTCGGGCTGGACCCGGATGTGACCCAGCTCCAGCTCGATCTGCTGCTCGATGGTCAGCACCCGGTCGGGCAGCAGGCCGCGCAGGTCGAACGCGTCCCGCTCCTCGTCCGTGAAGGCGGTCTCCTTGGTGAGCATCCGCCCGCCGAGGAGCCACTGACCACCCTGCGCGATGGTCGCCGGCCGCCCCGCCACGATGTCCTCGAACGGGGCACCGAGGGGTCGCATGCCGTCCCGACCCTGGGAGCCGATCTAGAAGTTGATCGACGTGCCGTGCACGTTGAGCGCGGCCTCGCCCACGATCTCCGAGAGGGTGGGATGCGGGTGCACCGCGGCACCCACGTCGAGCGCGGTCGCCTCGAACAGCATCGAGGCGCTCGCTTCCGCGATGAGCTCGGTCACGTGGCCGCCGATCAAGTGGACACCCAGCAGCTCGTCGGTCTCGGCATGGGCGATGACCTTGGCGAAGCCCTCGTGCTCCCCAGCGATGAGCGCCTTGGCGATGGCCTGGAAGGGCACCCGGCCGACCTTGAACGGGATGCCGTCCCGCTCGCACTCCTGCTGGGTCCGGCCGATCGAGGCGACCTGGGGCCGGGAGTAGGTCGCCCGCGGCATCTTGAGATAGTCCACGGGCTCTGAGTCGGCGCCCGCGATGTGGTGGACCGCGCAGATGCCCTCGTGGGCCGCGACATGCGCCAGCCAGAGCCCCCCGATGATGTCCCCGATGGCATACAGGTGCGGCTCCGCCGTCTGCATGTGCTCATCGACCTTGACGATGGTCCGCTCCACGACCGCCTTGGTGGTCTCGAGGCCGACGTCGTCGGTGTTGGCTGCGCGACCGGCGGCGACCAGCAGGCGGTCGACCACCAGCTCGGAGGGCTCCTGGCCCTCCTTGCCCACGAGGATGTGGACGCCCGCGTCATCGACCTTCACGGCTGCCGGGTCGAAGCGCGCCGAGGTGATGATGCGCATGCCGCGCTTGGTGAGCGCCTTCTCGAGCTCCTTGCTGATGTCCGCGTCCTCGAGCGGCGCGACGGCCGGGAGGTACTCCAGGACCGTGGTCTCGACACCCATGTCCTGGTAGTAGGAGGCGAACTCGAGGCCCACGGCGCCGGCGCCCACGACCGCGACGCTCTTCGGCAGGTCCGACGACCGCAGGACGTCGTCGGAGGTGATGATCCGCTCGCCGTCCGGCACGAGCCCGGGCAGGCTCTTCACGCGGCTGCCGGTCGCGAGGATCGTGTCCTTGGTCCGGAGCACCCGCTCGCCACTGGGCTTGTCCTCGTCGTCGATGGTCGCGACCCGGATGGTGGTGCCGCCCTCGAGCTTCCCGGTGCCCCGGATATAGGTCACCTTGTTCTTGCGCACCAGGCTCAGCAGGCCCTTGTGAAGGCGCTCCACGATCTGGGTGCGCCGCTCGGCGATGACCACCGGATCGGGGGTCGCGCCCCCCTCCACCACCAGGCCATACGACGCGGCACGGGCGATACGGTCGCGCAGGTCCGCGGACTCGAGCATCGCCTTGGTCGGGATGCATCCGCGGTGGAGGCAGGTGCCCCCGATCTTGACCTGGTCCACGAGCGCCACGTTGAGCCCCAGCTGGGCGGCACGGAAGGCGGCGGAGTAGCCACCGGTGCCGGCTCCCAGGACGACGAGGTCGAAGGTATCGGCTTGGGCGGCGTCAGCGGACATGGGTCCAGAAGGGGTCGAAGAAGTCGGGCATCACGGGTCGATGGTACCCCGTCGAGGATGGGCGGCGGGCTATCCTGCCCGCGATGTCGGAGCAGGCGATCCAGGCCGTGGTGCTCGTCGCCCTGGGCTATCTCATCGGCTCGCTGCCGATGGGCGTCATCGTGGCCCGGCTCACGGGGGGCGTGGATCCGCGGACGGTGGGCTCGGGCCGGACGGGGGGCACCAACGCCCTCCGCGCGATGGGCGCCCGGAGGGCCATCGTGGTGGGGCTCCTCGACGTGGCGAAGGGCGCCCTGCCGATCCTGCTCGCGATCGCGGGCGGCGCGGTCACCGGTGTGGCGGCGCTGGCGGGACTCGCCGCGGTGCTCGGCTCGTGGCGCTCGGTGTTCCTGCGCTTCGGGGGCGGACGGGGCGTCGCCACGAGCGTCGGCGGCATGCTCGCCATCTCGATCCCGGTGGTGCTGCTCGCGGCACCCGTGTTCTTCGGGATCATCTACGTCACGCGGTTCGTGTCGCTGGGCTCGCTGCTCGGGACCGCGGCGGGGGCGCTCGTGTCCGTGGCCTTCGTGGGGCTCGGCTGGCTCGATGCCGCGTGGCTGCTGTTCACGGGTGGCGCCGTGGTCATCGTGTGGGTCGCCCATCTCGACAACATCCAGCGGCTGCTCGCCGGCACGGAACGGCGCATCGGGCAGCCGCACGCCGCGGCGCGGGCCAGTGGTGTCAGCGCGGACGGCGGAGCGTCACCAGGAGCACCACCCCACTGACGAGCACGAGCCCGACGATGAGCACGGGCGCCGATGCCAGCAGGGCGTCCATGCCTGGCAGCACACCAGAGACGAGGTTGAGCGCGAGCACCGCGACGACGAGCAGGCCGACCAGCAGCACGGCATCCCGGTCGCGAACCTGGCGCGGCCCGCTCGTCACGATCGGTCCGCCAATGGAGGGATGCCGATGGGCGCCACGAGCACTCGGCCGGCAAGGCCGGCGCCCGTCCGGGTAGCCAGGCCGGTGCGGGGTCGGTGGAACGTGACGGTGACATGCGCGCGGACGACGGGGTCGGACGGCGCGCCGCTCGTCGGATCGACCGCGGTCGGCGTGTCCACCGCGAGGATGGGGACCCCCGCCCAGCGCGCCCGGAGGCACACCTCGACCGCCGACCAGATGGGCTCCCGCAGCGAGCCCCGGACGCCGGTCCCGAGCAGGGCGTCGATGACGAGCGCCGCTCGTTCGATGCCGTTCAGCAGGACGCGGGCGTCATGTGCGTTCGCGAGATGCAGGCGCTCGACCTCCGCGATGCCATCCAGGCGGTCCCAGTTGGTCGCCGCGTCGCGGGTGCCGGGCCGCGCATCGGTGGATGCCAGCGCCACGACGCTGCGCACCCCCGCGGCCGCAAGGTGGCGTGCCGCGACATGGCCGTCCCCCCCGTTGTTGCCCGGACCGGCCAGCACGAGCACGAGCCCGGGTCGCCGCTCATCACCACCGCCGAGCATGGCGAGCGCGACCGCCGCGACCGCCCTGCCCGCCTCCTCCATGAGCGTCTCGCCTGGCATGCCCAGCCGCTGGGCGCGAGCATCGATGCCCTGCATCTCCTCGCCCGAGATCGCGGCTCGCGCGGCGACCGGCGCCCAGTGCGCGGCCAGGGCGTCGAGGTCCGGTCCCGGCGCGTCGAGGAACGGGTCCGCGCTGGGGAGCGGCAGCGTGTCGATCACCGCGCGATGGTAGGCGGTCGGCGCCGCCATGCCCGGATGGTGGCAGCGCTGCTCGGCTGGTACACGACCCACGGTCGCCCGCTGGTCATCCGCGCGACACGCGACCCGTACGCCATCTGGATCGGCGAGGTGATGTCCCAGCAGACCCAGATCGGGCGGGTCGGCGAGGCGCTGCCGGGGTTCCTGACCCGTTTCCCGGACGTCCCCACGCTCGCCGGGGCGACCACCGCGGACGTCGTGCGTGCCTGGGGTGGCCTGGGCTACCCGCGGCGCGCGGTCGCGCTTCGCGACGCGGCACGGTCGATGGTCGAGCGCCACGGATCGTGCGTGCCGCGCGACGTGGCCGAGCTCGAGGCACTGCCGGGCATCGGCCCGTACACGGCACGTGCCATCGCGGCCACCGCGTACGGCATGCCGGTCACGGCACTCGACGTGAACGCGCGACGGGTGATGGGTCGGGTCCTGGACGGTGAGCCGATCGGGTCGTCGTCATCGCGAGGCCAGCAGCATCGCGTGGACTCGCTCGCCCCGCCGGATCGAGCGGCGGACTGGAACCATGCGTTGATGGACCTGGGCGCCGCGGTGTGCCGCCCGGTGCCAGATTGCCCTGCCTGTCCCATCCGACGCTGGTGTGCCTACGCAGCGGCTCCTCGGGCTGCCAATGCCAAGCGACGGATGCGCCGAGCGTCGGCGCCCTTCCACGCCACCAACCGCTACGCCCGGGGCCGGGTGCTGGCCGTCCTCCGCGATGCTCCCACTGGTGCCTGGACCGTGCTCGACCCCGGGTCGCTGGCCATCGAGCCCCAGCGCATCGGCCGCGCCGCGACGGAGTTGCTCGCGGACGGGCTGATCGAGCTCGAGGGCGAGCCGGACGGGCGCCTCGAGGCCCGCCTCGCGACGCGCTGAGTCGAGCGATCGTCAGGGATCCTTAACATCCCCTGAAGCGCACGTGCGGACGATCTGCGGCAGACTGCGCGGGTGGCTCAACCCACCCGACCCACGTCGCCCTTGCGTCGGAGCGGTCAGACGCCGACCCCAGCGCGTGGCGATCCCCGGACACCCGGTTCGCGCATCGCGATCGCGCGCGTCACGCGTCGCTCCCGCGAGCGGCGTCGTGGCGGCGTGCTCGGGCTCGTGCTCACGCTCTTCCTGCTCGTCGTTGTGGGTGTCACGGGCGCCGCGATCATCACGGTCGGTGGGGCCACGGCCGGCCTCATCGCAGCCCTCGACCGGGACCTGCCCGATGTCAAGGAGTTCGAGAACCTGACCTTCCCCCAGCCCACCACGGTCGTCGACAGGGGCAAGAAGAAGGTCCTCGCCACGTTCCTCAGCGAACGTCGCGACGTCGTCTCGTACAAGGCCTTCCCCCAGCTGGTGCTCGACGCCACGACCGCGGTGGAGGACCGGACCTTCTGGTCCAACCAGGGGTTCGACATCCAGTCCACCGTGTTCGCGACCATCGCCGACCTGACCAAGGCGGCCGACCGCGGTGGCGCCTCGAGCATCACCCAGCAGCTGGTGCGTGCCCGCCTCCTGCCCAAGGACCTGTTCGAGCCTGGTGCGGACATCTACACCCGCAAGGCCAAGGAGATCATCCAGGCCGCCAAGCTGACCCAGGCCTACCCGGGCGAGAAGGGCAAGGAACGCATCATCACCTCGTACCTCAACCAGATCCCCTACGGCCACAACGCCTATGGCTTCGCCGCGGCGTCGCGGGTCTACTTCGACAAGCCGATGCACAAGCTGTCGCTCAGCCAGGTGGCCCTCCTGGCGGGCCTTCCGCAGTCGCCCTCGGTGCTGGACCCATACCGCTACTCCAAGAAACAAAAGCGTAAGGACGTCACCCGTATCGTGGTCGAGACCTGCCGATACACGCTCGATGCGGCCGGTCGGGCAGTGGCGAAGCCGAGCGGCTGCCAGGAGAAGGCCCCTGTCGTCCGGCGCAACTTCATCCTGCGCGCGATCCTCGACGGCTACACGCGCTGGACGCGCATCACACCCGAGCAGTACCTCGCGGCTCTCAACGAGCCGATCGTGCTGGCGAACGAAAAGGAGCTCACGTACAGGGCGCCCCACTTCGTGTGGGCGATGAAGACCCGGCTCGACCAGATCCTGGCGGACCGTGATCCTGCCGACATCGGCGGCTACAAGGTCATCACGACCCTGGACTGGGATGCGCAGCAGCTCGCCGAGAGGTCGGTGACCATGGGCGCGACGCTGCCGTTCCTGTATGGCAGGGCCTACAACAAAGCCGCGAACAAGCTCAACGTATCGGCCGCAGACCGGACCTGGATCAACCGGTTGCGCGGTCGCGGCTCGCACAACGCCGCGCTCGTGGCGCTCGACTACCGGAATGGTGATGTCCTGGCGTACGTCGGGAGCGCCGACTACTACGACAAACACAGGATGAAGGGCAGGCGGTTCAACCCCAAGTACGACGTGGCCGGTATCGGCTATCGCCAGCCGGGGTCCGCGTGGAAGCCGATGGTCTACGCGACCGCCATCGACGAGCGCAAGCTGACCGCGGGGTCGGTGCTCCTCGACATCACGACGCAGTTCTCGCGTGGCTGGAGCCCCAAGAACGCGGACGGACGCAATCGCGGCCCGGTATTGGCGCGCTACGCGCTCCAACAGTCGCTCAACATCCCGGCCATCCGCACGTACAACAAGCTGGGCAGCAAGTCCCTCGACCAGTACACCGCCAGGGCCGGCATCACCTTCCTCCTCGGGCGCAAGATGATCGGGCAGGCGGGACTCACGGCGGCCATCGGCACCCTGGAGGTGCGCTTGCTGGAGCTGACGGCTGCATATGGCGGGCTCGGCAACAAGGGCCAGGTGACCGAGCCGCGGTTCATCCTCGAAGTGCTCGACTCCAAGGGCAAGTCGGTCTACAAGGCGGGTGCGCCGGTCAAGCGCAAGGTCTGGAGCCCCCAAGCGGCCTGGATCACCACGAACATCCTGGCGGGCAACTCCGATCCCAACCAGAACCCCTACTGGGGCAAGAACTTCCAGCTTCGGAACAGTCCCGACGGACGCCGCCGCATCATGGCGCTCAAGACCGGCACCACCAACGGGGTCAAGGACGTGTCCACGTATGGCTTCCTGCCCGAGCCCGGCAAGGGGGACAAGAGAGCAAAGGCCCTCGCGGTGGGTGTCTGGATGGGCAACAGCGACAGCACCTCGCCGCGCTTCACGAGCCTCGAGGTCTTCGCCACCGACTCCGCGGGCAAGCTCTGGAAGTCGTTCATGAATGCCTACACCAGGAACTGGCGCGTGACGGACTTCAGGCGCCCCAGGGGCGTGGTCCAGGCGACCATCGACGGATTCACGGGCGGCAGGCCCGGACGCTGGACCCGCAGCACACGCAGGGAGTGGTTCATCAAGGGCACCGAGCCGGGCAGCAGGGGTGCCGTGGACGAGCCCGGGCTGCTGTACGACAAGCGGTGCGGCGGATGGCTCGTGGACCTGACCAACGTCGGGGAGCCAGTCACCTGGACACGCTACATCCGGGGATACATGAACCGCGTCGGCAGCTCGCGAGGCGGCGTGATGGCGCCATCCGGTGGCGGATGCCCTGTCAGGGCGACCCCCAAGCCGCGGCCGAGTGGCGAGCCACAGGATCCAGGGGAGAGTCCGGTCCCCGACGAGGGTGGCAAGCCGAAGCCCGACCAGGGCGGCAAGCCGAAGCCCGACGAAGGGGACTGACACCGGGTCCACCGGTCGCGTCGGGAGTCCGAGGCTCGGCTAGTCTTGGGCGATGCCCGTGTACGAGGACCCGGTCGACGCTCACCTGCTCGACCCGGGCACCTTGCACGGCTGGACGGCCTCGATCGTCCGAAGGCTCGGCACCCCCGCAGACATCGCGGAGGATGTCGCCGAAGTGCTGGTCGCCTCCGATCGCCGTGGGATCGCATCGCATGGCACCGCGCGCCTGACGCAATACGTGGCGCTCGTCGAGGCGGGGGTCATGGACCCGGTCGCACGGCCGGTCACCGTCAGGGAACGACCCGCGCTCGTGCTGATGAGTGCCCAGAACGGATGGGGCCACCACGCGTGCCGCGTCGCCGTGGATCTCGCCATCGAGCGCGCCCGGGACACCGGGACCGCGACCGTCGTGGTGCGGCGTTCCAACCATTACGGGATCGCAGGCTGGTACGCCCTGCGGGCCGCCGCCCAGGGCTTCATCGCTGTCAGCCTCACCAACTCCTCGCCACTCGTGGCGCCCACCCGATCGCGGCAGCCCTTACTGGGCACCAACCCCATCGCGGTCGCGGCACCGGCGGGTCGCTTCGGCGCGTTCTGCCTCGACATGGCGACCTCCACCGTGCCGCGCGGCCGGATCGAGGTCGCCGCGCGTCGGGGATGGACGCTCCCGGTCGGCTGGGCCATCGACGCCGAGGGCAACGCCGCGACCACGGCCGACGCCGCGCTCGCGGGCTCGCTCCATCCCCTCGGGGGCGAGGAGGCGACGGGGGGCTACAAGGGATACGGCCTCGCGATGGTCGTGGAGCTGCTCACGGGCATCCTGGGTGGCGCCGCGTTCGGCCCTAACGTCGTGTCGCTGTTCTCGACCCACGAGGGACCGGCGGATCTCGGCGAGACGTTCGTGGTCATCGACCCTGCGGCCATCGACGACTCCCCCGGCGGCTTCGAGGGCAGGCTCGAGACCCTGCTCGCGCAGCTGGTCGAGGCTCCCGTGACACCCGATGCACCCGGCCCGGTGCTCGTCCACGGTGCGCCGGAGGCCGAGGCCGAACGGCGCGCCGACGCGCGCGGCATCGCCGTGGACGGCGAGCACTATCGCTCGCTCGTGGCACTGGGGGAGCGGCTGGGTGTGCCCGTCCCGGCGACCCTGCTGCGAGGCGCCAGCCAGGCGGGCGCATGACCCAGCGCACCGACATCGCCATCGTGGGTGCCGGGATCCTCGGCCTCGCGACCGGGCTGCGGCTGCTCGAGGCGAAGCCCGAGCTGCGCCTCGTCATCCTCGACAAGGAGCCCGGCATCGCGACCCACCAGACCGGGCACAACAGTGGCGTGGTGCATGCCGGGCTTTACTACCAGCCGGGCTCGCTCAAGGCGCGGCTGTGCCGGGAGGGCAAGGCCGCGCTCGAGCGGTTCTGCGATGAGCACGCCATCCCCATCGAGCGCACCGGCAAGCTGGTGGTGGCGCTCGACGAGAGCGAGCTGGAGCGGTTCGAGGCGCTCAAGGAGCGGGCTATCGCCAACGGCGTCGAGGGGCTCGAGGATGTCGGCCCGGAGCGCATCCGCGAGATCGAGCCGCACGCGGCGGGTATCAGGGCGTTGTGGAGCCCAGGCACCGGCATCGTGGACTTCCGGCGGGTCGCTGCCGCCTATGCCGACGAGGTGCGCGCCAGGGGCGGCACCATCGAGCTCGGCCGGGAGGTGACCTCGATCAGCCGCCAGGGCGACGAGATGGTCGTCGGGACGCCGCTCGGCGACGTGGTCGCGCGACGCGTCATCGCGTGCGCCGGCCTGTGGGCCGACCGCGTCGCGGCGATGACCGGCGAGGACGAGGCCGACGCGCCGCGCATCGTGCCCTTCCGGGGCGACTACTACACGCTCACCGCCGATGCCCGGTCGCTCGTGCGCGGCCTCATCTACCCGCTCGCGGATCCCCGCTTCCCGTTCCTGGGCATCCACCTCACCAGGCGCATCGACGGCAACGTGCTCGCCGGGCCCAATGCGGTGCTCGCCTTCAAGCGCGAGGGCTATCGGCGGCGGGACCTGTCGCTGCGCGACCTCGGCGGCGCGCTCGCCTATCCCGGGTTCATCCGGCTGGCGCGCCGGTACTGGCGGACGGGCTTCGCGGAGCAGTGGCGCGACTGGAACAAGGCGGCGTTCGTCGGCGAGGTCCAGCGGTATGTCCCGGAGATCCGGAGCGAGCAGCTCGTGTTCGGGCCATCCGGCGTGAGAGCCCAGGCGCTGGCGCGCGACGGCTCGATGGTCGATGACTTCCTGCTGGGCGGCTCGGACCGGGTGCTCCATGTGCGCAACGCGCCGTCACCCGCGGCGACCTCGTCCCTCGCCATCGGGCGGGTGCTCGCCGAGGAGGCCATCGGCCGCTTCGGCCTGTAGGGCGGCGCCGCTTCGACCTGGAGGGCGGTCGCCGGGTCGTCGATCACGGCGACGTGGTCGGGCACCCCGGCGGCGCTTGCTACGCTCTACGCAGCGATGCCTCTCGAGACGTACCACCGCAAGCGCGACTTCGGCAGGACGCCGGAGCCCGCCGGGGCACCCCCCGCCCCCAACGACGGGCCCCTGCGCTTCGTGGTGCAGCGGCATCGCGCGACGCGGCTCCACTACGACTTCCGCCTCGAGGTCGATGGCGTGCTCGTCAGCTGGGCGGTGCCGCGCGGTCCGAGCATGCGGCCCCTCGAGCGGCGCATGGCGGCACGCACCGAGGACCACCCCATGGAGTACCTCGACTTCGAGGGAGTCATCCCCAAGGGTGAGTACGGGGGCGGCGACGTCATCGTGTGGGACATCGGGACGTGGGAGCCGGAGGAGGAGACCGCGGACGCGGCCAAGGCGCTCGCCAAGGGCGAGCTGAAGTTCGTGCTCCACGGGGAGCGGCTGGCGGGCCGCTGGGTCATCGTCCGCACGAGCGGTCGGGGTGGCGCGCTCGGGCAGGACGGCGCCGACCAGTGGCTGCTGATGCACAAGCGCGACGAGACCTCGGATGAGGCGTGGGACATCGACGCGCTTCCCACCTCGGTCGTCAGCGGGCGGACCAACGACGAGGTCAAGGCCGGGGTGCCGGCCATCTGGGACTCCAGCAAACCCGCATCGGAGGCGCTCATCGACCTGTCGGGCGCGGTGGAGGCTCCCCTCCCCGACTTCATCCCGCCCACGCTCGCGACCGCGGTGGATGCCCCGTTCAGCGACCCCGACTGGCTGTTCGAGATGAAGCTCGACGGGTATCGCATCGAGGCCGTGGTGTCCGGCGGCAAGGTGCGGTTGTGGACCCGCAACCACAACGACGCGGCGCACTACTTCCCCGAGCTGGCGGCCGCCCGACCTTCGTGGATCGCGGCCCGCGACGCCATCGTCGATGGCGAGGTCGTCGCCCTCGACGAGCAGGGCAACGCCGACTTCAGCCTGCTCCAGGATCGCACGGGGCTCAAGGGCATCGGCGTCGTGCGCGGGGACCGGCGCAAGGGCTCGCAGGCGGACGAGCCCGAACGCCCGCGGGCGCCACTGGTGTACCAGGTGTTCGACCTGCTGTACCTCGACGGCCGCTCGTTGCTGGGGGTCCCGCTCGAGGACCGCAAGCGCTTGCTCCGGCGCGTCCTTCGGGACACAGGGCAGGTGCGCTACCTCGGGCATGTGGAAGAGGACGGGTCGGACCTGTACGAGGCGGCCCGCAAGCACGGCGTCGAGGGCATCATCGCCAAGCTCCGGCACTCCACCTACGACACCGGCAAGCGCACGCGGTCGTGGCTCAAGATGAAGATCCGGCGGGAGCAGGAGCTGGTCGTCGTGGGCTTCGAGCTCGGCCAGGGCTCGCATGCGCGCCTGGGCTCGCTGCTCGTCGCCACCTACGAGGACGGCGCCTTCCGCTACGCGGGCGAGGTCGGCAGTGGCATCGGGTCCGCGACCCGGACCGCGCTCCGGGCACGCCTCGACGAGCTCGCGGTGGACGAGCCGTC
>JBEVIK010000169.1:0-4246 GCA_040510715.1 Candidatus Limnocylindrales bacterium | reverse complement strand
CTCATCCTTGGAACATCTCCCCCGCCCGCGACCGGCCTGGTTGGCCACCAGACCTGACCGAGAGGCCATCTTAGTCGGCACGCGGCCCCCCCGAGGATGCGGGTCGTCGCTCGGACGCGGTGCGATAGGATCGACCGGGCCGCCGGAGAGCCTTCCGGGGCGACCCACGTGATCCGGACCCGACAGGAGGAGGCGCCCCGGTGCGCATCGCGGACGTGTTCGCCCTGGGCTTGAGCGGGGTGACCCCGAAGGGCGGCTGGAGCGAGGAGCTCGAGGCCGACGACTCCGTCCACACCCTGATCGCGGTCGCGACCGACGAGGGGATGCTCGGGTTCGGGTCGGTGTTCTCGTCGGTGAGCCTCGTGCGCGGCGCGCTCGAGATCCTGCGGCCCCTGCTCATCGGTGAGGATGCGCTGGAGCCTCAACGGGTCGCCGAGGTGCTGGACCGCCAGACCTTCTGGATGGGGCGTGGCGGAGCCGTCACGCAGACCATCAGCGGCATCGACATCGCGCTGTGGGACATCCTGGGTCGATCCTCCGGGCAGCCCATCGGACGGCTGTTGGGTGGCCGGTACCGGGACCGGGTCCGGCCGTATGCGTCGGTGCTCATGGACGAACCCCGCATCCTTGCCGATCGCCTCCGGGCGCTGCACGCCCAGCGGTTCCGCGCGTTCAAGATCGGCTGGGGTCCCTTCGGCCGGGTCAGCGCGGCCATGGACGAGGCGATCGTCGCGGCGGCACGTGAGGCCGTGGGGCCCGACAGCCTGCTCATGGTCGACGCAGGGGCCAGCGATGGGCGGTGGGCGAACGGGCTCTCATGGGCGGTCAGGGCCGCACGCATGCTGGACGAGTACGACGTGGCCTGGTTCGAGGAGCCGTTGCGACCGGACGCGATGGATGACCATGCACGGCTCCGGGCACGCAGCCACGTCGCCATCGCGGGTGGTGAGGTGCTGACCCGGCGCCAGTCGTTCACGCCATGGCTCGCAGCGGGCGCGCTCGACATCGTCCAGCCGGACGTCACCAAGTGCGGCGGCATCAGCACCGTGCGTGACATCGAGACGTTCGCTCGAGCGCACGGCGTCAAGCTCGTGCCGCACGGCTGGAACACGGCCATCGGGCTGGCGGTGGACCTGCAGCTCGCATCGGCGTTCCCGGAGACCGACCTCGTGGAGTACATCCAGGGCTCCCCGTACGTGGACGAGCTCCAGCTGGGCGGCTGGCGACTCGACGAGGACGGGATGCTCGACATCCCGTCGGTGCCCGGGATCGGCTTCCGTCTCGACCTCGATGCCCTGGCCCGCTTCACCGGAGGCGCGGTCCCGGAGCCGCTCAAGCCACTCCTGTCCGCGATGGAGGCCCCCTGATGCTCGACATCCTCATCACCGGTGGCTGGGTCGTGGATGGTACGGGCAACCCGGCGCGCCGCGCCGACCTCGCGATCGAGGGCGACACGATCGCGGAGGTCGGGCGCATCTCGGGAGGTGTCGCGGCGCGGGTGATCGATGCCACCGGGATGCACGTCATGCCCGGCTTCATCGACGCGCACAGCCACTCCGACTGGACGCTCCTGTCGAACCCGACCGCGGAGAGCGCCGTCCGCCAGGGCGTCACGACCGAGATCGTCGGGAACTGCGGGGTCAGCCTCGCGCCCGTGTCGTCCCACTCGCTCGCCGCAGCGACCAAGCTCCTGCGCACCTATGCCTACGACGGCGAGGTCGGTTGGCGGTCGTACGCCGAGTATCTCGAGACGGTGGCGTCCATGGGGATGTCCATCAACTACGCCTACCTGGTGGGTCACACCGCGATCCGGACCGCCGCCGGCGCGACCGGTGCCGATGTCGATGAGCCGCAGCTGCGCGCGATGGAGGCCTTGCTCGCGGAGGCCATGGAGTCGGGCGCACTCGGCATGTCGACCGGTCTCGAGCTCGAGGGAAAGCATGCGCCCGAGATCGAGGTCACGCGGCTGGCACGCGTCCTCCGCCGATACGACGCGATGTACGTCAGCCATATCCGGAACCGTGACGCGCATCTCCAGGCCGCGATGGACGAGTTCATGCGCTACGCCATCGAGGCGGGCGGTCGCGCCCAGGTGTCACACCTCAACGTGCGCGCCAACACCGGGGCGCCCGATGGCGGGTGGGAGCAGGCGGTCGCGACCATCGAACGGGCGCGTGCGGATGGGCTCGATGTCCTGACGGACACCATCTCCATGACCCGGGGCATCGGCCTGATGGCCGGCATCCTGCCACCCGACTTCGTGGCCGATGGTCCGGTCGTGGCCGCCGCCCGGCTGGGGGATCCGGCGGTCCGCCGGCACCTGCGCACCGAGTGCGACCGCTACTGGCGCTTCATCCACCGCGGCGAGTGGCATCGCGTCCGGCTACTCGCCAGCCCCCAGTTCCCGGAGCTGAACGGTCTGTCGTTCCCCGAGATCGCCGCGCGGCGGGGAGGCGACGAGTGGGATGCCTTCTTCGACATCCTCGCGGCCGCGGGCCCGGACATGCCCAAGCTCATCATGTACGCCGAGCTCTACTCCGAGGAGCATCTCGCCGCGATGGTCAGCCATCCGCTGTTCATGCTCGCGGTCGACGCCATGAACTCCACGGTGGACCCTCCCCTCGCGGACATGACCGGTCAGCCGCTGGTCTATGCGGGCCAGATCACGTACCTGACCCACCACGTCCTCGAGACCGGCCTCCTGCGGCTCGAGGAGGCCGTCCGCAAGATGACCTCGATGCCGGCCGGGCACTTCGGGCTGCGTGGTCGCGGCCTCCTGCAGCCGGGCTGCGCCGCCGATGTCGTGGTGCTGGACCTCGAGCGGCTCCGCGCTCCTTCCACGATCCTCGCCCCGGCCGTTTACGCCGAGGGGGTGAGGGACGTCCTGGTCAACGGTGTGCCCGTGCTCGACGGTGGGGACCACACCGGGTCGCGCCCCGGTCGCACCATCACGCGCTGACGGAAGGCCCGGCGCGAGGCACGCGCCAGGTCCCGGTATCGCGACCGGTGGCCGCCCGTCAGGCCTGGTCCAGGCCCTCCGCGAACCTCGTGCCCGTCGTCCGGGCGACGATCGCCTCGAACCGCTCGACGACGGCTCGTCGGTCCGCGTAGACGAGGACCGGGCCCATGTGCCGGGCATGCTCCTCGGCCATCACGATGCGATGGAGCCCGCCTGCGGGCATCACGACGACGCATGGTCCCTGGAACGGGGTACGGGTGATGGCATCGGGTGTGGGGCCGTTGAGCAGCTCGCCGCGACCACCCGCAAGGATGATGTACTCGTCGACATCCGGGTGGCTATGGACATCGACCACATCCGGCGGATCGAGCAGCTCGAGGGGCCGCGGGTCGTCCGCCGCGACGGGCGGCGGCGCGGCCATCACGAACAGGCTGTCGATGCCGGTGTCCAGGGGCAGCGACAGCTCGCCCTCCGGGGGTGGCTCGAAGGGCAGGATCCGGATGTCCGGGCGGGCCCCCTCGCTCGGTGCGTCGACCAGCCGCGCGGCGACCGATGCGTCAACGGCCGTCCCGGTCACGGGCGATCCCGTGACCCGCGCCGGTCGCACGATCGGCAGGTCCCGGTACGTGACCCGGGCCGTGGTGACCGCCTGCATCTGCGTCGTGAACGGCGCGATGACCGTCCCCGTCCGGGTGAAGAAGCAGAAGCCATGGGCACGCGCCGCCGGATCGAACTGGACGTGGTGCCACGCTCCCGCGGGCACCACGAGGACCACGGGACGCTCGAACCGCGTGGCGACGATCTCGCGCGGGTCCGGTCCGTGGAGCACGAAGCCCGATCCCCGGGTGACGAGGATGGTCTCGTCGTAGCCCTCGTGGGCGTGCACCGACCGAGGCGTCGGGGCGTGATCCCAGGCGCGATCGGGGATGGACATGATCGCCACGCTGTCCAGACCGGTGTCGAGCAGCATCTTGGGCTCGTCCGCCTCCGGCTCCAGCGAGACGATCCAGCCGTCCCCCTTGTAGCCGGCCTCGCGGTTCCGAGGCGCCGTCGATGGGTCGTAGGTGGTCATGGTCGCGGTGCTCGCTGCGGGCGCTCGAATGGCGAAGGCTCGGGTCCGGATGGGACCCGAGCCGTGGGTTCGTGGCCTGGGGCGCTCTGGGCGTCCCCTCAGACCTCCTTGTACTCGCCCTCGACCGTCTCGTCCTCGGTCGCGCCGTCACCGGCACCGGGTGCCGAGCCGGTCGTCTCGTAGGCCGCGGCGCCCACCTTCTGGATCGCCGTGGC
>JBEVIK010000168.1:0-7449 GCA_040510715.1 Candidatus Limnocylindrales bacterium | reverse complement strand
CAGCACGTTGAACAGGTCGGTCACGTCGGCGGTGAGCGCCGTGTCATCCGTGAACAGCCCGAGGTCCGTGTAGACCCGCGCGGTCCGGGGGTTGTAGTTGCCCGTCCCGATGTGGGCGTACGAGCGCAGCCCACGACCCTCGCGCCGCACCACGAGCGCCGCCTTGCAGTGCGTCTTGAGACCCGGCAGGCCGTAGGCGACGTGTGCCCCCGCGCGCTCGAGCGCGCGCGCCCACACGATGTTGGCGCGTTCGTCGAAGCGGGCCTTGAGCTCCACCATGACCACGACCTGCTTGCCGTCCTCGGCCGCGTCGATGAGGGCGCGCACGATGGGGGAGTCGCCGCTCGTGCGGTAGAGGGTCATCTTGATGGACAGCACATCCGGGTCCTCGGCCGCCTGCTCGATGAACCGCTGGACCGACCCCGTGAACGACTCGTACGGGTGGTGGACCAGCAGGTCGCCGGCACGGATGGCCGCGAACACGTCCGCCTGGTCGGTGTTGAGGGGAACCAGGCGCGGCGGCTGGACCGGGTGGAACGGCGCTGGCTGGAGATGCGGCACGTCGAGCTCGGCGATGGTCACGAGCGACGACATGTCGAGCATCCCCGCGATCTCGTACACGTCCGAGGCCTCGAGCGCGAGGCCCTTCTGGAGCAGCGATCGGGTGTGCCATGGCATCGAGCGCTCGACCTCGAGCCGCACGACCTTGCCGAAGCGGCGCTTGTTGAGCTCCTCCTCCATGGCCAGCAGGAGGTCGTCGGCCTCGTCCTCCTCGACCGAGATGTCGGCGTTGCGCGTCACGCGGAAGAGGTGGTGGTCCCGGATCTCCATGCCCGGGAACAGGGTGTCGAGGTTCGCGGCGATGATCTGCTCCACCAGCACGTAGGTCCGGGCACCGACCTCCCAGAGGCGTGGCAGCACCGGCGGGACCTTGATGCGCGCGAACCGGTCCTCGCCTTCCGCCGGATCGCGCACCGTGACGGCGAGCGACAGCGACAGGTCGCTGATGTACGGGAAGGGGTGTGAGGGGTCCACCGCGAGCGGGGTCAGCACCGGGAAGATCTCGTCGAGGTACCGCTGGCGCAGCTCGAGCTGCCGCTGCGGTCGCTCCTCGTAGCGGACGATCCGGATGTCCTCATCGGCCAGCTGGTCGCGGATGCGCAGCCAGGTGCTGGAGTGGAGCGCCTGGAGCTGGAGCACGCGGTCGCGGATGCGTTCCAGCACCTCCGGTGCGGCGAGCCCGTCCGGTGAGGGCCACGAGTGCCCGGCGGCCACCTGCTGCTTGAGCCCCGCCACCCGCACCTGGAAGAACTCGTCGAGGTTGGTCGAGAAGATGGACAGGAAGCGCACTCGCTCGAGCAGCGGGTTCCGGTCGTCCTGTGCCTCGAACAGCACCCGCGCGTTGAACTCGAGCCATGACAGCTCGCGGTTGATGTAGGGGGTACGGCTGACCGTCCGGCTCGCTCGTCGGCGGGGCGGACGGCTGATGGTGGTGGCCACTGGATCTGCTCTCGCTCAGGGACGAACGGTCACGAGGGGGTGCCAGAGACTAGCACGCGCTCGTGCACGCTCAGCCATGCACCTGGTGGGGGTTCGAGGCTCGTCGAGCGGTGTCCTCGGGACAGGGACACGCCGAGCGCAGCAGGCTGAACGTGTAATAGCCGGTGTGATGGCCATCGGCCCACGTCGGCGCGAGAGCGTACTGACCGACCAGCGCCACGTCGGTCAGGGTCACCTGGGCCTCACCGAGGGTGGGGTTCGAATCCAGCCACCCTGGCTGACCGGCCTCGCCACGGCAGTACGCGCACGGGCACATCCAGCGCAATCGCTCGAAGTCGTAGCTCGTCCGATGGCCGTCCGACCACTCGATGTCGAGGGTGCGGGCGGCGCGGTCCGCGTGGACGCGGGCGGGTCGCTCGTACTCGCCCCCACTGGTGTAGCTCGTCACGGAGGTCATTGTCGCACCCGCCCTCGGCCGGGTTTGTGCGCGAACCGAAGGCGGCGGGCATGCCCGCCGCCTTCACTCGTGACGTAGGGGATCGATCAGCGATGGCGGTGGAAGCCAGTGCCCCTGAGCTGCCCACGGATGGCGCCGTCCGGATACCGGGCGTTGTGGACGTTCGTGTAATAGGCGCCGGGATCGTCCTTGATCGCCTGCAGCAACGTCGGGTCGACCCTCACGCAGCCGGACGCCTTGCCGCGCTCCAGCCTGTCGAGGAACGCGTCATCCGCGGTGGCCGCGGCGAACAGCGGCACGACGACCGGGCCGTTGGCGCCCTTCAGGCCCGCGTGGATGTGCGCCGCGGTCGGCGTCGCGATGCGGCTGAAGAAGATCCGGAAGCACAGCTCCGAGTCTGCCTGGTGGATCTTGAACCTGGCGGTGCCACGGCCGTCCATGTCGGCCGCCTGGATCTCCTGCGCACCCGTGAGGCGCGCGCGAAGCCCGTCCTTGCCATGGCCGAAGTGGGCGGTCGCGATCGAGCTGCTGAGCAGAGCGACGCTGGCAAGCATCAGAAGCGCCACGAGGGCCGACAACCGGCGTCGGGTCATGGGTGCTCCTCCTTCCTGCTGGACGCCCCGGCCCGGTCACGGCCCACGGCAGGCCGCCGGACGGGCGTCTCGTCCACAAGGGTGACCCGGAGCCGCTTGCGAGCAGACCGGTCGCGGGGCTTGCCCGCCGTTGCGCTTTCGTTGCAGGGTCATCACAGCCGAGCCCGGGCCGGGTAGGGAGCGTGAGGATGGGCGCCGATGACCGCCCGGCGTCGGTCGCGATCAGCGTGCGGGTCTCGCGGTCGCCCGTACACTCCGGCCTGACGGCCGGCTCATCGCGCTCGGCCCCCGCCGCCCGCTGCACCGAGGTCCCAATGCGCCGAGCCCCCCGCCCCGACGACCTGTACCAGCTGCGCGTGCCCACCGAGGTGGAGCCCTCGCCCGATGGCAGCCGTATCTGCTTCGCGGTCAAGGAGCCGGCTCCCGACCGGGACGGGTACCGGTCGTCGCTCTGGTCGGTGGCCGCGGATGGTTCCGCGCCCGAGCGCCGGTTGACCCTCGGTGCGCGTCGCGACACCACGCCCCGCTGGAGCCCCGATGGTTCCACGATCGCCTTCCTGAGCGACCGCGCGGCGGTGCTCGCGAAGGGCGGTGCGAGCGACCGGTCGAAGGATGACCCGGGACCTGCGGAGGGCCATGGCGAGATGCAGGTCTGGCTGCTGCCGGCCGACGGCGGCGAGGCACGCCAGCTGACACGGCTGCCGGAGGATGTCCAGGAGATCGCCTGGTCACCGGATGGCGCGCGACTGTGCATCGTCACCGCCGCCGTCGATGAGCGACCCCGTCCGGCGCGCCGCCCTGCGACACCCGAGCGCGACGCCCGGGTCATCGACCGGCTCCTGTACCAGATGAACGGCATGGGGTTCATCGGCGACCGGGCGCAGAACCTGTGGACGGTGGACGTGGCCGATGGCGCGCTGCGACGCCTCACCTCGGGCGCGTCCCATGACCACCAGCCGGCGTGGTCCCCCGACGGCACGGCCATCGCGTTCACGTCCGATCGCCACGCCGACGCCGACCTGTCGTGGCGCGCGGACCTGTATGTCGTGACCGCGGACGGCGGCAAGGTCCGGCGCGTGAGCGGCGGGCGCGGTGACCGGGCCTTCGAGCAGGCCGCGTGGTCCCCGGACGGCACCACCATCGCCGCCGTGGGTCACCGCTTCCGGAAGGGGAACGCATCCTCGGCTGGCGTGTGGGTGTTCGACGCCGGGAGCGAGACCGAGGGCGCCGAGCTGGTGGGTGATGACGGCCTCGACGCGGCCGCGGGCATGAACTCCGACCTCGCCGGGATCCCCGCGCCTGCCGTGACCTGGGGACCCGATGGCAGCTGGCTCCTGTTCGGGGCACCCGTCGAGGGTTCCTACGAGCTGTGGCGGGCGCACCGGGATGGATCGGCACCCGATCGCCTCACGCAGGGCGAGCATGCCCTGACCCGGCCGCGCGCGGTCCAGGTGGGTGCCGGGCTGCGGGTCGCCCTGGTCACTGGCGACGCCGTGACGCCGTGGGAGGTGGGGGTGCTGGACGTGGCCGCGCCGGGCGCACGCGGCGGACGACGCGGGGGCGTGCGCGGGCTGACGCGCCTCATGGCCGGCTGGGACGACATCGAGCTCGTGACACCCGTGACCCGTTGGCACGAGTCGGACGGCCGCCGGATCCAGGGGTGGTTCCTCGAAGCGCCTCGCCGCGACGGTCGACCGGCGCCCATGGTCGTCCAGATCCACGGTGGCCCCGCCACGCTCTATGGCTGGGCGCTCATGTGGGAGTGGCAGTGCCTGGTGGCGGCGGGTATCAGCGTGTATGCCTGCAATCCGCGCGGCTCGCAGGGCTACGGCGAGGAGCTCTGCTACGCCAACCTGGGCGACTGGGGCGAGGGGCCGATGGCCGACGTGATGCGGGGCGTCGATGCCCTCGTCGAGGACGGCCTCGCCGACCCGGAGCGCCTGGGGGTGACGGGCGGCTCGTACGGGGGCTACCTGACCGCCTGGATCCTTGGCCATACCGATCGCTTCGCGGCCGCCGTCAGCTGCCGCGGCGTCTACGACCTGACCTCGCAGATGCTGAGCGGTGACATCGGTGGACCCACCTTCGGGAGGCTCGAGTTCGGTGTCCAGCCGTGGGAGGACCCGGACCTGTACCGCCGGCACAGCCCCTTGACCTATGCGAACCGGATGGTCACGCCGCTCCTCATCCAGCACGCGGAGAACGACCTGCGCTGCCCGGTCACGCAGGCCGAGGAGCTCTTCGCGACGCTCCGCTCGATGCGCCGGCCGGTCCGCTTCCTGCGCACACCCGGCGAGTCGCACGAGCTGACGCGCTCGGGGACACCATACCGGCGCGTCGAGAACCTCGAACGCATCCGTGACTGGTTCGTGCATTTCCTGGTCGAGGGGAAGCGACGGCTGCCCGCAGCGTGAACCTGCCGCCGCCCGCTGCCGCCCTCGACATCGGATCCAACAGCGTCCACCTCCTGGTCGCCGACCGGGGTCCCGACGGCGTTCCGGTGCCCCTGCTCGATGTCAGCCATCAGGCGCCCATCGGTCGCACCGTCGATGCGACCGGAGCCCTGGGCGCCGAGCTCCTCGACGAGCTCGTGTCGGTCGTAAGTGGGTATGTCGCCCAGGCGCGCGACCTGGGTGCCGAGACCATCGTGCTGCTGGGCACGGAGGCGCTCCGCAACGCCGCGGATGCTCCCGGTCTCAAGGTCGAGCTGTGGTCCCGGACGGGTCTCCCGATCACGGTCGTCGATCGGACGTCGGAAGGATTGCTGACGCTGCTCGGTGTCAGTGGCGGTCGCATCCCCGCGTCGCTCGCCGTCGTGGACATCGGGGGCGGGTCGACCGAGGTCACGGTGGCGCACGCCGATGGCCCACCGGTCGTGGGCATCGTGCCCGTCGGATCCGCACGTCTCGCCGCCGCGCACATCCACCACGACCCGGTGACCGACGAGGAGGTGGAGGCGCTGCGTCGGGTGGCTCAGGCGCATGTCGCAGGTCTCGACGTACCCCGGGTCGAGCGGGCCATCGTGGCGGGCGGCTCCGGCACCAACGTCTCGCGACTGCTCGGTCGCGAGCGCACCACGCCCATCGACCTCGCCGCCATCGCCGAGGCCTCCCGCCTGCTGCGGTCCCACCCGGCCGAGCCCCTGGCGCTGCGCACCGGCCTGACCGTCCGGCGCGTGGCGCAGCTGGCCGCCGGCCTCGCGATCGGCGAGGCCCTGCTGGAGCGGCTTGGCCTCGAGCGCGCCGAGGTGTCGGATGCCAGCCTCCGGGAAGGAGCGCTCATCGCGATATGGGTCGCGGGTGACGACTGGCTGGGGGAGCTGCCGACCCTCGTGGCAGGTCGTCCCGGTGGCGCTGCGCCGACCGGGCAGGACCGGGCATCATGAGGACCACATCGGAAGGTGATCGCCCGGAGAGGGCCCAACAGGGGACGTCGTGGAGCTGCCGTTGCCACTGACATCCGACCGGCTCGCCCGGGCCACCCGCCCGTGGGGTCGCCACATCAATGTGCTGCTGGCCATCACGGGCGTCGTCGCGCTCGTGGCGTTCGTGGGCGCGGTCATCGCGTCCGGCCCGGCGTCGCGACCCTTCGCGCTCGACGGCTTCGGCTTCGACACGGCGTCGTACCACGGCCTCAACACGCCCCTGTATCCGGGCCCGGGGACCGACGACGGCTACGGCTTCTATCGCTACTCGCCGGCATTCATGCCCGTGATGGTGCTGTTCGGAGCGTTGCCGTGGCCGGTCTTCGCCGCCGCCTGGATGGCGATCCAGGCCGCCGCCTTCGTGTGGCTCTCCGGCGAGCACCGTTGGCAGTCCCTCGCCTTCGTGCCGGTGCTGTTCGAGCTGTACCTCGGCAACGTCCATCTGTTGATGGCGGTCGCCATCGTGCTCGGCTTCCGATGGCCGGCCGCCTGGGCGTTCGTGCTGCTCACCAAGATCACCCCGGGTGTCGGGCTGCTGTGGTTCGCGATGCGCCGCGAGTGGCGATCGCTGGCCATCGCCCTCGGCGCGACGCTGACCGTCACCCTCGTGGGCGTGGCCATCGCGCCCCAGGTGTGGCAGGACTGGTACCAGTCGCTGCGCGTCACGGGGCCGGCCGTGGGCAGCAACCAGCTCGCCATCCCACTGCCGTTGCGGCTGGTGGCCGGTGCGGCCCTCGTGATGTGGGGTGCGCGCACCGACCGTCGCTGGACCGTGATGGTCGCCGCGACGCTCGCGCTGCCCACGTTGTGGTTCCACGGCTTCGCGATGCTCATGGGCATCGTCGCGCTTCACAACGGGCAGCCGGAGCGGACGGCGCGGACCCTCGAGCGCGTGCGTGCGCGGATCGACGCGGCCTACGGGGGTGCCCGAACCGACGCGCTGGGCAGCTGACGGACAGGCCCGCTCCCGGGGCGCGGTAGGATGACCCCATGAGCCGGGTCCTCGAGGCACCGTCGAACGACCGCGCCGAGGCGGAGGCCGCCACGCTCGTCCGCGCGTGGGTCGGCCGGGACGGCTCCCCGCGCGTGCTGCTCGACCGCGTCGGCGGCGTGGACGAGGTCGGCGTCAACGAGCGTGTCGCGGCGCTCAAGACACGATCCATCAAGAAGGCGTCCAAGGTCTGGGCGCTCGAGACCGCCATCCGGATGATGGACCTGACCACCCTCGAGGGAAAGGACACGCCGGGCAAGATCCGCGGGCTGTGCGCCAAGGCCATCCGGCCCGACCCCACCGACCCGTCGATCCCGTCGGTCGCCGCGGTGTGCGTGTATCCCGCGCTCGTGTCCGTCGCCAAGCGTGCCCTGGCGGGCAGCGGCATCCACATCGCGAGCGTCGCCACGGGGTTCCCGTCGGGCCAGACGTTCACGGACATCAAGCTCACCGAGACGCGTGCCGCCGTGGAGGCGGGCGCCGA
>JBEVIK010000167.1:0-5679 GCA_040510715.1 Candidatus Limnocylindrales bacterium | reverse complement strand
GATGCGGGCGCGATGCTGCTCATCGAGTCGGACGCCGGTGGTGCGGCGGCCGAGGCCGAGCTCGATGGCGCCCTCGCCGCGTGCCGGGCCGCGGGCGCCACGCGCATCGATCGCGCGGCGACAGCCGCGGAGGCGGATGCCCTGCGCGATGCGCGCCGGAAGGCCCACTGGTCACTGGAGCGCATCGGCATCGCGCGCATGGAGGACGTCGGCGTGCCACGCAGCCGCTCGCCGGAGCTGCTCGCGGCCATCGAGCGGATCGCCAGCGAGCACCATGTGACCGCTGGGGTGTTCGGGCACGCCGGTGATGGCAACTTCCACCCCACGTTCGTGACCGACCCGGCCGACCCGGAGGGTGCGCAGCGGGTGAACGCGGCGCGCGCCGCGATGTACGACGCGGTGCTGGAGCTGGGCGGCACGGTGTCGGGTGAGCACGGCACGGGCCTCGTCAAGCGCGAGTGGCTGGTCCGTCAGCGGGGCGAGGCGCACGTGCGCGCGATGCGGGCCATCAAGTCGGCGCTCGACCCGCTGGGTATCCTCAATCCCGGCAAGATCTTCCCGGACTGACCCGACCCCGTGACCACCGACGCCGACCATCGGTTCCTGCTCGCCAGCCCGTCGGGGGTCACGGTGCTCCTGTCCAGCTGGGGCGCCGGGCTCGTGGCGCTCCATGCGCCCGACCGCGAGGGCCGGTTCGAGGACGTCGTGCTGGGGTTCGACACGGTGGAGGACTACCGGGCCAACGCCCGGCTCTACTTCAGCGCCACCATCGGTCGGGTCACGGGCCGCATCCGGGACGCTCGCTACACGCTCGACGACCAGACCGTCGTGCTCCCGGCGAACCACGGGCGCCACCACCTGCACGGCGGATCGGAGACGCCCTTCGACCAGGTGGACTGGGCGGCGGAAGCGCTGGCGACCCCGGATGGCCCGTCGGTGCGCTTCAGCCGGATCAGCCCCGATGGCGAGGAGGGCTATCCGGGCGAGCTGTCGGTCGCCGTGACGTACACCCTCACGCCCGCGGACGAGCTGCGCATCGGGTACGAGGCGACCACCGACCGGACGACACCGCTGTCCATGACCAACCACACCTACTGGAACCTCGCGGGCGCGGGCGCACCGACCATCCTCGACCACGAGCTCCAGGTGTTCGCGGACCGATACACCCCGGTCGACGCGGACCTGCTGCCCGTGGGCACCATCGAACCGGTCGAGGGCACCCCGCTCGACTTCCGCGAGCCGCGCATCGTGGGCGACCGCATCGCGGAGCTGGAGGACACCGGGTCGCAGGGCTACGACAACAACTTCGTGCTGCCCGGGTCGGGCGATCGGCTGGCGGGCCGGCTGCGTCACCCTGGGAGTGGCCGGGTGCTCGAGGTCCGGACCACCCAGCCGTGCCTGAACGTCTACTCCGGCAACATGATGGCGCCGAGCGTCGGCAAGCAGGGCCGGGCATATCCGACGCGGTCGGGCATCTGCCTCGAGCCGGCCGGGTTCCTCAACGCCGTCAACACCCCGGCGTTCGAGCCGGTGTGGCTCCATCCCGGCGAGACCTACCGCCAGTCCATCACCTTCCGGCTGACCACCGACCGCTGATCCCGGCGCTTCGGGCGCGAGGGCGATCAGCCGTCGTTGGGTGTCCGACCCTCCCCCGTCGCGGGGATCGAGCCGCGATCCGACGTGCCCGGTCGCTCGGTTTCATCCCGGGGCCGGGTGATGAGCAGCAGCGCCGTCGTCTCGATGACGTCCACCGCGGCGATGACGAGACCGACCACGACCGGCATCGCGGATCCCAGCAGCCACCCGGCCGCGGCCGCGAACGCGGCGACCGCGAGGAACAGCAGGCGCACGCCCCGGATGAGCGTGCGCGGCTCCCCAACGGCCGACCGGAGCATGCCCACCGCGCGCGTCGCCATCACGAACCCGATGAGGCCCGCGGCGATGGCCAGCGGCACGGCCGCCCAGATAGGTGGCTCGAGGAAGCGCCCGAGGACATCGGTGCGCCCGGCAGCAGCGGTCAAGCCGAGCACCAGCAGACCCGCGAGCAGGATCCAAGCCTGGCGGTGGTCCCTCGATCGTCCCGCCCTTGGCATCGCGACGACCTCAGAAGAGGGACGGGAACCGCTTCCGATAGCGCGGCATGACCCAGCTGCCCGCTTCGTTCCGGAAGGCCACCAGGAGCTGCCGGGTGGTCACGTTCTCGAAGCGGTTCGCCCGCCAGAACCGGCGCACCACGTTCCAGAACCTCGTGCTGCCCATGTCCCGGCGCAGGTCGTTGAGGAAGTTGGAGCCCTGGATGTAGACCTTCTCGTAGTAGCAGGAGGCCGAGTAGTCGTAGATGGACAGGTCGAGCCGGCTGGTGGCGCACCGGCTGCCCCGGAAGCCGACCCACGAGCGCGCGAGCAGCTCGGCCATCGCCTCATCGAAGAAGGGGTCCTCTGTCTGGTCGTTGCCGACGACGCCGTAGAACCATTGATGCGCCGTCTCGTGCGCGACGAGGAACGGCAGGGTCGATCTCTGCGTGCCCGCCGGGATCCACGTCAGCGCGGGGGACTCCATCGCGATGGCGCCCCGCGACGACTCCGCGACCACGTACGTGGGGTACGGGTACCGCCCGATGCGCGACGAGAAGCGCTCGATCGACCGGCGCGCCCAGTCGAGGAGCGTGCCGGCGGGCAGGGTCCGGGTGTAGACGCGGATCTGGACGCGTCCGTCGAGAGCGGTGCCGGTCCGCACGCGATAGTCGCGCGCCGCGGTGAAGTTGAAGTCGCGCACGTTCTCCGCGAGGTACGTCTTGGCGCGGCCATCGCTGGACACCAGGCGGCCGCTCGTCGCCCAGCGCATCGAGACATCGGAGTCGAGGGTCACGCGCACCCGTGGGCTCACCACCGTCACGAACGGGTCGCCGTGCCGGGAGCTCTGGTACCGCACCTGCCGGCTGACCCACGGGATCCAGCGCATCGCGTTCACGATCCGGCTCGCGCTCGTGAACAGGAAGTCGTGACCCCCTGTGCCCGACCGAAGCCAGGCTCGGTACGAGATCCGGACATCGACGTACTGCCCGTTGGGAAGGGTCCGGCCGAGCGGCACCCGCACGGTCTGTCCGCTGATCGATGCCCGGTCGTTGACCACGCCGTCCACCGACACCACGAGGCCGCGCAGCCGGCCGATCTTGGCCGGCACGAGGTTGAAGACGATGCGCTCGATGCCGTGGCCGCTGGTGTTGCGGATCCGCGCATCCGAGCGCACCTGGAGCCGCTTGGCACCCCAATACAGCTTGGCCCGCACCGTGTAGGTCGCGCTCAGGTCCATGCTCGACCGCGTGGCCGCCGTGACCGTGCCGGCCGGCGCGACGCTGGTGCAGAGCGAGATGGCGAGCGCCATGATCATCGTTCGGAGCATCGGTGAAGCCTACCCTTCATCGCCCTTCGACCACGAGAAACGGCAGTGGCCAGGGGGTGTCGTGGCCATGACGGCACACCTGATATGAGGTCGACACGACCGCCGCGGTCTCACGCGCGGGCCGGAGCACGCACGCCGCTAGACTCTCGAAGGGCACGATCGGGGGATGGGGCGAGGAGGAGCGACCGACGATGGCGGACCTGCGCTCGGCAGCACGATGGCGGTCTTCGGGCCTCGCCGGCACGCTCGTCGCGGTCGTCCTCGTCATGTCGGCCGTGGCCGCGGCGCTGGCGCAGGGGATCCGGCTGACCGGCGCCATCACCGATCCCGGGAACGTCCTGGGATCGTGCCGTCAACAGGTGCTCGACTCGAACCGCGGCCTGTTCGACGCGACCGGCACCAACGTGTTCACCGTGCTCGTGCCGGGCGACGGCTCGGATCTTGACGCGGTCACGGATGCCACGTGGGAGACCAACGACTCCCTGACCGACAAGGACGTCCTCTTCGTGGCCTCGACGGGCGAGCCCCATGCCCGACTCATCCAGGGCGCCGACCTCGACGGCACGGTCAGCCAGAACGAGATCGACACCGTCAACGAGGCGTTGCGCGGGCCTGCCCTCTCGGGCGACTGGTGTGCCGCGACACTCGCCGTCATCGGCGGCTACAGGACCGCCATCGGCGGATCGTCCGCTGATGGTGGCGGCGGCGGCATCCCCGGTTGGTTGCTGCTCCTGGTGGCCGTGCTCGTGGTCGCAGGCATCGCGCTGTTCGTGTGGAACCGACGCAGCGCCAGTCCGAAGGAGCGGGCACTGCAGGAGGACCTGGGCAAGCAGGCGACCAGCCTCCTCATCCAGACCGACGACCTGTTGCGGAGCACCGAGCAGGAGGTGGGCTTCGCGGAGGCCCAGTTCGGCGAGTCGCAGGCCGCCCCGTACAGGACGGCGCTCGACGAGGCCAAGGGCCAGCTGCGGGAGGCGTTCGCGCTCAGCCAGCAGCTCGATGACGAGACGCCGGAGACACCCGAGCAACGCCGAGAGATGCTGCAGGGCGTCATCGATCGCTGCACCCAGGCGCAGCGCCTGGTGCAGGACCAGGCTGCGCGCGTGAAGGGCCTGCGGGACCTCGTCCGCAACATCGACCAGGTCCTGCCGCAAACATCCGCCCTGGTAGAGGCACAGGCGGCGCGCGTGGAGGGCGCCCGGGGCATCCTCGCCCAGCTCGGCCAGCGATACCAGGCGCAGAACTTCCAGGCGGTCGCAGGCAATGCCGACGCGGCGCAGCAGAAGCTCGCCGGCGCCGCGGCAGCCCTGGCGGCCGGCCAGGCCGCGCTCACCAGCGGCGACCGCGATCAAGCCGTGACCAAGGTCCAGGAGACCGAGACGGCGATCGCCGAGGCGAAGGCGTTGCTCGATGCCGTCGACGCCACCAGGGCCGACCTGACGTCCGGGGAGGCAGAGCTCGGCGCCAGCCTGTCCGCCGTGGACCAGGACATCGCCCAGGCGCGTTCCGCCATCTCCGCAGGGAATGCGGCCGAGCGCGCGGGCGAGGTGGACCGGGCGGCGGCACTCCTTGGACAGGCCCGGCAGCTCGCATCGGGGACACCCATCGACCTCGTCGGGGCGACCCGCGCGGTGACCGAGGCGAACACCGCCATCGACGCCGTCCTGGCAGGCATCCAGGCGGCGGACGCGGCGGCGCAACGCAACGCGGCGACCGCGCAGGCGGCGTTCTCCAACGCCTCCGCGAGCGTGGCCCAGGCTCGCGGTCTGCTCTCTGCCTACGGCGCGTCGGCCGCGGGTCGCCGAGCGAGCACCCGCGTCGCGGAGGCACAGCAGTACCTGGCACGCGCCCAGTCCCTCCTCGGGACCGACCCCGCGACGGCCGCCCAGGCCGCCCAGACGGCGGATGCGCTGGCCGATGAGGCGATCGCCGAGATGCAGGCGAGCGGCGTGGGTGGACAGATGCAGTGGGGAGGCGGTGGCGGTGGGTACATCGGCGGACCGCCCCAGGCGCCATCGGGCGGTGGCGGTGGCGACATGCTGGGCAGCATCATCGGGGGCATCCTGGGCGGGATGCTCTCGGGCGGTGGAGGCGGTCGATCGAGTGGCTGGAGCGGCGGCAGCGGCGGCTTCGGTGGCTTCGGGTCGGGTGGCTTCGGCGGCGGCTCCAGCCGACGCAGCTCCGGCGGCTCCCGACCGTCAGGTGGCGGTGGGCGCAGCAGTGCCCGGGCTGGCCGTCGAAGCGGGTTCTGAGCACGGTTCTGGTACCGTGGCGATC
>JBEVIK010000166.1:0-3478 GCA_040510715.1 Candidatus Limnocylindrales bacterium | reverse complement strand
GACCTGGTCGCGCTCGGCGACACGACCGATGTCCTGGCGGGCGCGCGGGCACTGGCCGCCGACGGTGCGCTGGTACTGCTGACCGACGGCGGTCGTCCCGTGCACCTCGTCTCGGGTGCCTTCCCGACCGTGGTGCTCCAGGTACCCAGCGGCCCGGTGGTGGACACGGTCGGCGCGGGGGACTCGTTCGGCGGCGCGTTCCTCGCGTGGTGGCTCGACCAGGGCCGCGACCGTGCGACCCTGGGGGACCCGAGCGCGGTGACCAGCGGCGTCCGGGTCGCGCTCGCGGCCTCGGCCCTCACGTGCTCCCGACCGGGCGCCGACCCGCCCACACGCGCGGAGCTCGGCGAGGCGTGGTCGAGGATCGCTCGCGGGCCGGGCAGGATCCCTGGCTGACTAGGCGACCGCGCCCACGCCCAGGCGGGGAGCCACCGGCGCCTCGAGGCGGAGCCCCAGGAGCCGGTCCACACCGGTCGCATCGATGGGCGGCGAGAACAGGTAGCCCTGGCCGTGGCTGCAGCCCATCTCGCGCAGCACCCGCAGCTGGTCCGGGCGCTCGATGCCTTCCGCGATGACCCGCAGCCCGAGCCCCTGGCTCATCGAGACGATGGCCTGGGCGAGCACCCAGCTCGAGGGGAGGTCATCGCTGCCCACGAACGAGCGGTCGATCTTGAGGGCGTCCACGGGGAAGCGCTGGAGGTAGCTCAGCGAGCTGTAGCCGGTGCCGAAGTCGTCGATGGCCACCCGGACGCTCTCGGCCCGCAGCTCCGCGAGCACGTCGACGGTGCGCTGGGTGTGCTGCATCAGCACGCTCTCGGTGATCTCGACCATGAGCGTGCCCTCGGCCAGCCCCGATTGGGCGACCGCCGTGGCCAGCGTGCGACCGAGCGCCGGGTCCTGGAACTGGCGTGCCGAGAGGTTGACGCTCACCATGAGGTCGTCGCGGCCCGTGGCCTCCTGCCAAGCCTGCGCCTGGCGACAGGCTTCCTCGATGACCCAGCGACCGATGGACACGATCGAGCCGTTCTCCTCCGACAGTGCGATGAAGTCGCCGGGCATCCGGCGCTGGGAGCCGGGCACGTCCCAGCGCACGAGCGCCTCGAGCCCGCTGACCAGGCCGTCCGACAGGCTGACGATCGGCTGGTACTGGAGCCGCAGCTCATCCCGCTGCACGGCGCGCCGGAGGGAGTGCTTGAGCGCGCGCCGCTCCTCGATGCCCCGCCGGAGGGCCGGGTCGAAGACCTCCACGCGTGCCTTGCCAGCTGCCTTGGCGTGGTACATCGCCGCGTCGGCATCTCGCAGCAGCGCGTCGGCGGTCGCGACATCGGCGCTGCTGAAGGCGACGCCGATGCTGATGCCCACGCTCACCTGGGTCTCACCCAGGAGGAACGGCTCACGCACCGCCTCGACGATGCGACGCGCCACGTGCTCGGCCTCCGCCGGGTCCAGCTGGTCCTCGAGCAGCACCGCGAACTCGTCGCCACCGAGTCGCGCCACCGTGTCGGCGGTGCGCAGGCACCCGCCGATGCGCTCGGCGATGGCGACCAGGACCTGGTCACCGCGCACGTGCCCCAGCTGGTCGTTGACCGCCTTGAAGCCATCGATGTCCCCGAACAGCACCGCGACCCGTCCCGGACCACGCCCGCTGCGCGCCAGCGCGTGGTCGAGGCGGTCGGTGAACAGGGCACGGTTGGCGAGCCGGGTCAGGCCATCGTGGAACGCCTGGCGGCGCAGCTCCTCGTGGAGCCGGGCGTTCTCGAGCGCCATGGCGGCTTCCGATGCGGCGCTGCTGGCGACCGCGATCTCCGCGGGTCGGAATGCCGGCCCGTTCCGGGTGATCTCGGCGAGGCCGATGGTCTGGCCGCGAGCCACCAGGGGCACCATCAGCAGCGAGGTCCCGCCATCCTGGAGCAGCACCTGGACCTCCGCCGGATCGGCAGCCGGGTCGTCGGCGCTCACGCTCTCGATGTGCTGGCCCTCGAGGACCCTGCGGGTGAGCGGGTAGTCCTCGAGGCTGTAGCGCTCGGCGTCCTGGCCAGCGAGCTCAGTCGGCCACGAGGCGAACGCGACCACCTCGCCCGTCTCGGGCCGGTACGCCGAGATGACGCACGCGTCGGCGTGCGTGGACTCCTGGAGGTGGAGCGCGAGGCGCTGGGCGACGTGGATGGGGTCGAGCGTCTCGGACACGTCGCGGGACAGCCGGATGAGGCGGGCCATGTCGCGGCTCGACGCCAGCAGCCGCTCGCGATAGCCCCACAGCAGGTACAGCAGCAGTGCCGCGATGACCGCGGTGTTGAGCAGCGGCACGAAGCCGCCGGGGTTGGCGCGGACACCACCGGAGACCTGCGCACCCACGGCCATGATGGCGATGCCGATGCAGGCGAGCCAGCAACCCACCCCCAGCCGGCTCATCGAGGAGTCGGTGAGATAGGGCATCGCGAGCAGGAAGGCCACCAGCGGCGCCATCGCGAGCGAGCCCGCGGCGGTGGGCTCCAGCAGGGTCAGGCCGACCATCGCCGTGAGCGTCACGACGACGAGCCGGCTGGCGACCCATGACGCGCCCTTGTCGGCGATGTGTCGGCGCGCCCATTCGCACCACGCAGCGGTGCCCAGGAAGAGCGCGAGCTGGACCGCATACGTGGCGTCGCCCGTGGTCCAGGCGAACGTCATCGCCTCGAGCGCGAGACCGGCGCTGAGGAGGGTCAGGATCGTGATGATCCGGGCGAGCCGCCAGTCGTCGGGAGCGGCCTGGGCGCCCGGTGCAGGATGATCGATGGGACCGATCGCGGAACCCACGTCGCCTCGTGCTACGGTTCGGCCGCGCGCTTCGACACCCCCACCCGCGGCAGGCCGGAATGGTGCTCCTGGTACCGGTCCCCGGCCACGGGACGAAAGTACCGGCCGGTCCGCGGCGGGAGCGGCGCGGCAGGCCGTCAGCCTGTGCTCTGCACCCCCGCCGCGACGCCGCTGATGGTGAGGTACACGAGGCGCTCGAGCGCCTGTCGCTCGGGGTCGCCGGGCTCGAGCGCGCGGGCCTGCGCGAGCAGCCGGACCTGGAGCTCGGACAGCGAGTCCACGTACGGGTTGCGCAGCTCGATGGCGCGCTGGAGCACCGGCATGGCGTCCATGATGCGAGCTCGCCCAGAGACGGCGAGGATGCCGTCCCGGGTGCGTCGGTACTCCCGCCGGATGTGCAGCCACACCCGCCGCGCCTCCGTGTCCGGGACCAGCCCCGCATAGCGGCGCGCGACCTGCATGTCGGCCTTGGCGAGGCTCATCTCGGCGGTGTCGATGACGCCCGCGAGGAACGGCCACGTGCGATAGGACTCCTGGAGGCACGCGAGCCCGTCCTCGCCGTGTGCCGCGAGGTACGCCTCGATGGCGCTGCCCACGCCGTACCACCCGGGCAGGTTGGCGCGCGACTGGGACCACGCGAAGACCCACGGGATGGCCCGCAGCTGCTCCAGCGAGCGCACCC
>JBEVIK010000165.1:0-3721 GCA_040510715.1 Candidatus Limnocylindrales bacterium | reverse complement strand
TGCTCGAGGAGCTGGCGCCCCGGCTGCCCGACACCAAGATCGTGATGCTCACGGTGTCCGACTCGGAGCGCGATATGCTCGAGGCCATCAGCCGCGGAGCGGCGGGCTACCTGACCAAGGACCTCAGCCCCGAGGCGCTCCAGCGGGCGCTGCGCGGCACGCAACGGGGCGAGCTCGCGATGTCACGCCGGTTCGCGGCGCGCGCCATCCGCTACTTCGCCGACGCGGCGCGCCGGTCGGGGGTCGCGGGCGGCGCGGTCGAGGGGCTCAGCCCACGCGAGAACGACGTGCTGCGGATGCTCGCGGAGGGCCTCACGGACCGCGAGATAGCCGACGCGCTGATCATCTCGCCGCGCACCGTCGAGTCGCACGTCTCCAACATCCTGCACAAGCTGAACGTCCGCAACCGAGCCGAGGCAGCCCAGCGGTATCGCGCCAGCGGGTAGGGCAGGCCGGGGCGCGCCCGAGGATCAGAAGCCGCCCACCTCGAGCCATCGGGCATTAGGTCGCGGCCACTGCTGGTCCGGCGACTGGTCGGTGCTCGCCTCCTGCTCGGGATCCCCGTCGTCGCCGCCCGGGCGGAACTCGCGCTCCACCGACACCGCCAGCGCGAACAAGCGCGGCGAGTCGAGGGCCGGACGACGCACCGTGAACACCACCCGCCGACCCTGGACCGCGACCTGGCCTGGGAAGTCGGCGCCCGCGCGCACCCTGCCCGAGCGGCGGTCGAGGAGCGCGCCCACGAACCCCGACTCGTCCTCGACGTCGTTCGCGTACAGCAGCCGGTAGTCGGGCTGCCCATCCGAGTCCACGTCCACGACCGCGATGTATCGGACGGCCTCGACCGCGGGGTCCATGCGCGCAGGAGGCGCGCTGACCAGCGTGACCTCGATCCGGATGCGCCGGTCATCCACGAGCTCGGCCTTGGCGCTCGTGATGTCGGCATATCCGGGCGTGGAGACCGACTCGCCGCCCGGATCGACCGGGTCCTCGGTGCCATCCACGAAGGACGCGCTGCGGGGTCCTTCATCCGGGGCGCCGGGCGGCGGGATGACGAGGACCTGGCCGACCTGGATCCGATTGGGGTCGCTGATGCGTGGGTTGGCGGCCATGAGCTGCGCGATGGTGAGCCCGAAGCGCTGCGCGATGCTCAGGAGGGTGTCGCCCGAGCGCACGCGATAGCTCTGGCTCGTGGGGTCGGGTTCAGGGGTCGGCGTGATGAGTGGCGTGGGTGTCGGGACGGGCGTCGCTGGAGGCGGCGCCATGGTGACGCACCCAGCGAGCACGAGTGCCAGCATCGCCAGACATGGCCCGACCCGGAGCGACGCGCCCCCCATCGTCAAGCGGCGACCGGTTCGAGGACGCGGGCGCGTCCCATGCGCAGGATGACCAGGCCGAGCACAAGGCACGTGGCGGCACCCACCACGAAGAACACGAACGGCCAGGAACGGCCAAGCTCCCAGAGCACGCCGGCCGTGATGGTCGCCACGATCAAGCCGATGGTCCCCACGGCGCCGAAGATACCCTGCGCCGTGGACGAGCGGCCCGAAGGTGAACCGAACGCTACCAATGCGAACAGTCCCGGCAACAGGAAGGCCTCGCCGACGGCCTCGATCGGCACCGGGATCGTGGCCACGAGCGGGTCCGTCGCGATCGCGTAGACGACGCCCGAGACACAGATCGTGATGCCGCCGCCGATGATGAACGGCGCCGAGCCGTAGCGGTCCACGAGCTTCCCGGCCCACGGCGAGAAGAGCATCATCGGCAGCCCGAACAAGGCGAACGTCAGGCCCACCCACTCCACCGACGCGCCGAGGTCCTGGAGGAACAGCGACCAGACCACCTCGTAGGTGCCGAACGCGAGCGAGAACCCGAAATGGATGACCACCGCGCCGACGAGGGCGTGGTTGATGAGGCTCGTGGGTGTCCATGAGACGGCCGGGCGGCCGGACCGCGGTGGCACGGCGATCGCCTCGACCGGCAGGGGCCCCGGGATGGCGGACGTACCCGTCCCGGGAGCGTCGGATGCGCTCGCCGGATGCATGCCCCGACCGCCGGGGAGCGTGACGGCGAGCAGGATCGCGGCGCCGATGGTGAGCGCACCCGTGAGCACGAACGGGAACGCGAAGCCGCCGCCCATCGCGGCCCCGAACGCACCGATCACGGGCCCCAGCACGAACCCGCCCATCTGGAACGCGGAGTAGATGCCGAACGCCTCGCCGCGCTCGCCCTCGGGCGTGGTGTCCACGATGAGGCCGCGTGCCGCCGGGTCATAGGCGCCCGTCGCCGCGCCCGCGATGAAGCGGAGCACGAACAGCTCCACTGCCGTGTTGAACCAGACCGGCAGCACGGTGACGATCGCGAGCACGATCGCCCCGCCGATGAGGAACGGCTTGCGGCTGGTCCGGTCGGCGAGGGCGCCGAAGATGGGCTCGGCGATGAGCTTGGCGATGGACCACGCGGCCGTGATGAGCCCGAGCGTGGGGACATCGATGCCATGCTCCGTGACGAACAGCGGCAGCACCGGCAGCAGCGCACCGAAGCCGAGCAGGATGATGAGCTCGGCGACGAGGATCGGGAGCAGCGGGCCCCAGCGGACCAGCCAGCGTCGGAGGGCGGTCATCGGGAGCCGCGCAGTGAGCGCCGGCCACTCCGCCCGGGGGTCGGCGTGGTCACGTCGCCGATCGTATCCGAGGCAACGTGCCGGGGCTGTCAGGTTTCGGTTCGCGGCGCGGTCGCTGGTTCGTGCCATCCGCGGCGGCGCGTGCGACGGCCGCTGGCTCGTGCGGGTGGTGTGTGCGCCAAATGCTCGCTGCGGCGGTCGGGAGGGAGCCAGGATCGATGCCGACGGGCCGATGGTGCACTCCGCCCCAGCGACCGACCGCCGAACCTGGTGGATCGGGTCGTTCGCCGGCATGAGAAGCAGCTCCGCCCGCCGGAGCGTGCACCGGGGGCACGTGGATGGCACACAAATCGTGTACAAGCGAGGCGTAAGGACGCTTCCGGATGATGGGCGCATGGCGAGTCGCGAGGGCAGGGCAGATGGCGCAGCACGCAGGGCGCGCGAGCGGGTCGAGGCCGTGATCTCGGAGATCCGCCGCGCGCGGATCAGTGCTGGGCTGAGTCAGGATTCGGTCGCTGCTGCAGCATCGATCTCGCGGTTCCGCCTCGGTCGAATCGAACGGCTGAGGGAGCGCGGCGTGCCAGCGGACGTGCTGATGCGGATGGCAGATGCGGTCGGGCTCGACCTGCCGCTCCGGCTGTTCCCGGGCACGGACGCGATGCGAGACGCCGGCCAGCTCCGGCTCCTTCTGCGGCTGACCGTCCGGCTCGACCCTGGTTGGACATGGCAGGAAGAGGTGCCGCTGCCGATCATCGGTGACAGGCGCGCCTGGGACGCGGTCGGGGTCCACACCGCAACAGGGCTGGTGATCCACGTGGAAGCCGAGACGCGGCTCGCTGACGTCCAAGCGCTGTTGCGCCGGGTCGCACTCAAGCGGCGTGATGGTAGGGCCCGTCGGCTCGTCCTCGTGGTCGCCGACACGCGCAACAACCGCGAAGTGATCCGCGTGGCGACCCGGGTCATCGTCGGTGCGTTCCCTGCCGATGCGCGTCGCGCGCTCGCGATGCTCGACCGTGGGGCCGATCCCGGCGCGGACGTGATGCTCATGCTGTAGCCGGCCGCAGGCTGGCGCCGCTGGCTCGTGCGGGTGGTGTGTGC
>JBEVIK010000164.1:0-15806 GCA_040510715.1 Candidatus Limnocylindrales bacterium | reverse complement strand
ACTTGCCACTCCCGTTCTGGCCCACGAGCGCGACCTTCTCGCCGGCTCCGAAGCGCAGGTCCACGCCGTCCAGGGCACGGACGCCGGCATCCCGGTAGACGTGGACCAGCTCCTCGACCGCGAGCTCGGTCATGCCGGCACCTGAGCCGCATCCGGTGGGAGTCCGGCGGCGGCGAGCGCGCGCCGGAGGCGGACCTCCGATGGGAGGGGCACCCCCAGCTCGTCCAGGCGTGGGTCATCGAGGACATCCGGCGCGGGTCCGTCGAGCGTGATCCGCCCTGCCTCGAGCACGAGCACCCGGGAACAGATGCGTGCCAGCAGGTCGGTCTTCTGCTCCGCGACGAGGATGGTGGCGCCATCGGCGGCGAGTGCCGCCAGGGCGTCCGCCACCAGCGTCGTGCCCGCCGGGTCGAGCTGCGCCGTGGGCTCATCGAGGACCAGATGACGCGGCCGCATGGCGAGCAGGCCGGCGATCGCGACGAGCTGCATCTGGCCGCCCGACAGGTGGGCGGGGTGACGCGCTGCCAGGCTCCCGATGCCGAGGCGCGCCAGGGCGCCTTCCACCCGCTCGATGAGGGCCTCACGCGCCACGCCCAGGTTGGCGGGTCCGAACGCGACCTCCTCGTAGACCGTGTCGGCGACGCCCGACATCTGGGTGGCGGGGTCCTGGAACCCGATGCCCACGTGCGACGCGAGCTCATGCATCGGCTGGGATGTGACGTCCGTGTCGTCGATGAGCAGCCGGCCCGTGAGGCTGCCCCGGATCGCCCGTGGTGCGAGGCCCGACACGACGAGGCACAGCGTCGTCTTGCCCGACTCGGACGCCCCGGCGAGCCCCACGACCTGCCCATCCGAGAGCTCCAGGTCGATGTCGTGCAGGCTGGCCCGGGACGCCCCTGCGTACCGGTAGCCGACGGTCTCGAGGCGTATCACGGGAGGTCGAGCCCCACGGCGCGCAGCACGAGCGCGAGCGGGATGACCGCCACCACGAGCCACCGCGCGAGCCGTTGCGCCGGGGTGTCGATGGGTGACCACAGGAGCGTCCGCCGGCCAGGACGCGTGAACCCGCGTGCCTCGAGCGCGAGGGTGCGCTCCTCGACCTCGTTGATGGCGCCCATGATGGTCGGGCCGACCATGGGCACGATCCCGCGGACCCGACGGACGACGCTGCCCTGGGTGTCCAGCCCGCGCGCTCGCTGCGCATCGGTGATGGTGGACGCACGCTCGACCATCGCCGGGACGGTGGTCACGGCGGAGCGTGCGATGAACGCGATCCTGGGTGACACCCCACGCCGCTCGAGGTCGATGACCAGGTCCGAGGTCCGGGTGGTCAGGTAGAACAGCGTGAGGGCACCCGCGATCACGAGCACGCGGACCACGATCTCGGTCGCGAACTGCGCTCCTTCGGTCGTGGCGGTGATGGGTCCGACCTCGAAGAGCACCGTGCCCGGGCCTGGGAAGAAGAACAGGTTGACGAGGGCGGCGCTGATGGCCAGCGGGAGCGCGAGCAGGACGCTGGTACGGACGAGCTGACGGAGCACCCCAGCCCAGACACCGGGCAGCAGGACGGCCAGGACACCCAGGATGACGGGCCCGACGACACCGCCCACGAGCACGACCACGATCGAGGTGACGATCGCGACGACCAGCTTGGTGAGCGGGTTCAGGCGGTGCCAGGGCGTTGGTCCCGGCTGGCCCAGGAACGTCGGCAGCGCTCGCGGTGCCGGGTCGATGGCGACCTCCGTCAGCGCGTGGCTCCCTGCGCCCCGAACAGCGGGTCGACGTCCCCCTCGCGGGCGATGAGGCGCTCGCCCTGCGGGAAGCGCGCCTTGGTGCGGATGGCCATGGCGCCGAGGATGACGTAGACCACGAAGAAGGTGATGACCTTGTCGATGGGGTCGGAGATGAACCCCTGTCCCAGGGTCGCGGCCTGGATATCGGCACCGCCCTGACGCAGGGCGGCCACCAGGAAGTCCGTACCTGCCCCGGTGACACCGCCGAACACGTTGGCGCTGATCGGGGCGCTCAGGAGTGCGGCCACGAGCCCCGTGATGACGCCCGCGACCACGACATAGGCTGCCGTCACGTCACGACGCGCGAACAGCAGGTAGAGCAGGCCCACCACCGTGCCGATCACGAGCAGGATGGCGATCCAGCCGAAGATGACGAACACCGTGTTGTCGGATGTCGGGGCAAGGGCGGTGTCGCCGGCCATCGCTCGATAGCCGAGGTACGCGAGGACGGCCAGGACCAGGATGAGGCCGATGGCGACGATCGCAGCGTTCGTCAGCTCGCGACCCGAGCGGCCGGGCCGGGGGCGCATCCAGCCGAGGAATGCGAAGCCACCCGCCATCAGCCCGATGACGGCAGCGACCACCGCGAACGGCGCCGCGAACGCGCTCTGGAAGGGCGGCGGCACGACATAGGTCCACAGGAGGTTGGCGAGCAGGCCCGTGATGGCACCCGGGATGGGGCCTGCCAGGGCGCCGACCAGGATGGTGCCGATGGAGTCGAGGTAGACCGGGATCTTGAGCGCGGCCGACACGGCCTGACCGAGCACGATGTTGATGGCGATCGCGATAGGGATGAGCACGATCGTGCGCGTGTCGAACTGGCGCGAGATGGACTCGACCTGTCCGGTCTGGGCGTACTCCACGAACCCGTACAGCAGGATCGCGGCGGCGAGCGAGCCGACGGCGACCAGCGCCCAGGAATCGCTCGCTCGATCGGGCGCGAAGCTGAGCAGCCCCGCGATGCCGATGACGGCCACGACCACGAATCCCGCGATGCCCGCCAAGATCCGGACCATCAGCTGCGACACGCCGCCCTCCTGACCCCCCTCACCGACGTGCAGGCCGCCGGTCGTGCCTAGCGTGCCACGCCGGCGAGGCTCACCGCCAGCCCTCCGACGCGATCGATGAACCGGTCGAGGAACCGGGGGACGTCGGCGGCCACGGCCACGTCGAGGTTGGGGGCGCGACCCCAGTGGCCGCGCCGGTCGGCGATGGTCTGGCCGTCGGCCATGCCACCGAGGTGGACCTCGACGGTGAGCGCTCGGGTGGTCACGAGCGCTGGGTCGAGGGCGGCCGCGAGCGCGAGCGGGTCGTGGATGAAGGCGCCCCGGAAGCCATCGAACGTCTCGTGGAACCGGAAGTAGTACGCGAGCGCATCGGCTACGAAGCCCACGATGGCATCCCGCGTCCCGCTGCCCTCGACGCGCGTCCCATCCGGCGCGCACCCGGCCCGAGCCGCGAGACGCTCGAGGTGCTCGGGCAGGAAGCGCGCCTGCTCGGTGACGTCGAGCCCCAGGGCGAGTGGCCGAGACGGCGGCTCGTCGCCCCATGCCACCGGGCCGTCCGCTGACCAGGCGCGCAGGACGACCGCCATCGCCTCGGGGTCCACCGCGACGTTCCATTCCGAGACGGGCGTGGTATTGCCTGCCGTGCCGTACGCGCCACCCATCAGCACGAGGCGGCGCAGCAGCTTCGGCAGCGTCGGCTCGCGCAACACGGCGACCGCGAGGTTCGTCATGGGTCCCAGCGTCAGGAGCGTGAGCTCGCCGGGGCGGGCCATCGCCTCCTCGATGATGAGGTCGGCGGCATGTCGAGCCGACGGCTCGCGGGCCGGGGGCGGCAGCGCCGCGTCGCCCAGCCCCTGGCCGCCATGTGTCTCGGGGGTCGTGACCAGCGACCGCAGCAGGGGCACCTCGCGTCCGAGCGCCACCTCCACGTCACCTCGACCGGCGAGCTCCAGCACCGCCCGGGTGTTGACCGCGACCTGCCGGGCATCGACGTTCCCGGCCACGCACGTGACGGCCCGGATGTCCGCATCGGGCGACGCGCACGCGAGGAGCAGCGCGAGCGCATCGTCGATGCCGGTGTCGCAGTCGATGAGCAGTGGCACGTTCGTGGTCACCCGGCAACCGTAGCGGAAGCCGACGGCGCGGTTCCCGCGGACCGCGCCGATGGGCCACGATGGAGCCATGAGCGCCGAGATCCCGAGTCCGATCCTGCCGCCCGCGACCATCGGCATCCTGGGCGGCGGCCAGCTGGGCCGGATGCTGGGGTACGCCGCCCGGGCCATGGGCTACGGCATCCGGATCCTGGACCCCGATCAGGCATGCCCCGCATCCGTGGTCGCGGACCACGTCGAGGTGGGTGACTACGACGACCTCGAGGCGGCCCTCCGGCTGGCACACGACTGCGCCGTGGTGACCTATGAGCTGGAGCACGTTTCGCCGGGGCTCGTGGATGCCATCGAGGCGCTGAACGTCCCCGTGCGGCCCGGTGCGCGCGCCCTCCGCGTCACCCAGGACCGTCTTGCGGAGCGTGGCTTCGTGGTGGCGCAGGGTGTCGCCGTCGCACCGTGGCGCGAGGTCATGGTGGGCGACGACGAGGGCCTCGACGCTGCCCTCGACATCGTCGGCGCGCCGGCCCGCCTCAAGGCCGCGTTCGGTGGCTATGACGGGCGGTCGCAGGTCCGCATCGCCACCACGCGCGACCGGCGCATGGCCTGGATGGACATCGGCCGGGCTTCGGGGCAGCCCGCGATCCTGGAGCGGGAGATCGCGTTCCGGGCCGAGCTCTCGGTCGTGGGTGCCCGCGGCCTCGACGGCGCGTACGAGGCATACCCGGTGTTCCGGAACGTCCATGACCGCGGGATCCTGGTCTCGACGGAGTGGCCCGCGGGAGTGCCGCAGGCCGTCGACGACGCGGCGGCTGCCATCGGGCGGACGCTCGCCGACGCGATGGAGCTGGTGGGCGTCCTGACCGTGGAGCTGTTCCTGCTCCCGGACGGGTCGCTCGTGGTCAACGAGCTGGCGCCCCGGGTCCACAACAGCGGTCACGTGACCCTCGATGCCGCCGGGACCAGCCAGTTCGAGCAGCACATCAGGGCCATCTGCGGGTTGCCCCTGGGCGCCACGGAGCCGCTCGCGGCCGCCGCGATGGTCAACGTGCTGGGCGACGGGGTCCGGCGGCGTGGTCAGCTCGTGGGTGTCGCGGACGCCCTCGCAGAAGGTGGTGTCCACCTCCACCTGTACGGCAAGCGGGACGTCGTGGAGCGCCGCAAGATGGGCCACCTCACGGCCATCGCCGCGCCCGACGGCACCACCGAGGACGCCCTCGACCGGGCGCACGCGGCGCTCGAGCGGTTGTCGTGGATGGCCTAGCATCGGCCCGGTCATGAGCCGCTCGCCCGATCCCGGTCCGGACCGCGCCCCCGTCGTGGGGATCGTGGGCGGCAGTCGCTCCGACTTCCCGGTGCTCGAGGTGGCGGTCGAGGTGCTGGGCGAGCTCGACGTGCCCTGCGAGCTGCGGGTGGTCTCGGCCCATCGCACGCCCGATCACCTCTTCCGGTACGCGGAGACCGCCGCAGGGCGCGGCATCCGGGTGATCATCGCGGGCGCGGGCGGGGCGGCGCACCTGCCGGGGATGCTCGCCGCGAAGACGCAGCTGCCGGTCATCGGCGTGCCGGTGCCCACGAAGGACCTCGGTGGGCTCGACTCGCTGCTGTCGATCGTGCAGATGCCGCGGGGCGTCCCGGTCGCGACCGTGGCCATCGGCAACGCCACCAACGCTGCCCTCCTCGCCGCGGCGATCCTCGCGCTCGGCGATCCCGCGCTCGCCGACCGGCTCGCCGCGAGGCGCGCAGCCCAGACCGAGTCGGTCCTCGCCGACGCCAGCAACGCGATCCCGCTCACGTAGCCGCTCAGCGACCGGGAGGAGCCTCGATCCGGGCGCTTGTCGCGTGATCCCCTACGTCATCCCGACGAGGACGCGGGTCCCCACGCCCGTGATGATCCGCGGACCCGCACCGGAGGTCATCGTGAGGCGGATCATCGCCCTGGTCCTTGGACTGCTCATCGTCGGCCCTGCGGCCGTCACGCAGGCGGCCCGTCAGCCGGAGGCCCGGCTGTGCGTCGTCGTGGCGGGGGCGCCCCAGGACGTGACACCCGAGGAGCTCACCGAGGGCATCGCGGACGGCAGCTACGTGGTCACGTCGGTCGCTCCGTGCGCCAACCAGGGCCCCCGTGCGGGCGGTACGCCCACCCCCGAACCGAGCGCCACGCCGATCGCCAGGGAGACCGGCCAGTGGGTCGTGAACCCCATCGAGCGCGACCCCCTGACCGACGAGGCGGTCAGCGCGACATGGGTCTACGCCGATGGCTCGTCCACGATCGCCCTGGTCGTCCAGTGCACGACCCGGAGCCAGACACGGGTGTACATCTTCTGGAACGCGTTCCTCGACTTGGAGTCGGCACGCATCACCACCCGGATCGACGACCTGGAGCCGCTCGCGCAGGGCTGGCCGGTCGACGAGCCGGGCACGAGTTCCTACTACCCCACCGACGAGGTCGCGTTCGTCCAGGACCTGTTCGGCGCGACGCGCCTGGTGGCGCAGGTGAAACCCTGGAACGCCGAGCCGATGACCGCGGTGTTCCCGGTGGCGGGGCTCGAGGCCGCGGTGGCCAACGTCAGGTCCGCCTGCGGCTGGTGACCAAGGGTCGGCTACCCTTGGCACTGCGACCCGAGCAGCCCACAGGAGGTCACCGGCCTACCCATGTCCCATCGCGTCACGCTCATCCCCGGCGACGGCGTCGGTCCCGAGATCACGGCCGCCGCGCGTCGGGTCATCGACGCGGCAGGGGTCGCCATCACGTGGGAGGAGGCGGAGGCTGGCGCCGAGGTCTTCAAGCGTGGCGACACCACGGGCGTGCCGCGGGAGACGGCGGATTCCATCGCGCGCACCAGGGTCGCGCTCAAGGGCCCCCTCGAGACCCCGGTCGGCTTCGGCGAGAAGAGCGCCAACGTGACGCTCCGCAAGCTGTTCGAGACCTACGCCAACATCCGGCCGGCGCGCCAGATGCCCGGCGTGCCCACGCGCTACGCGGGCGAAGGCGTGGACTTCATCGTGGTCCGCGAGAACATCGAGGACCTCTACGCGGGTGTCGAGTACCTCGAGACGCGGGACGTCGCGGTCGCGCTCAAGATCATCAGCCGCAAGGGCTCCGAGAAGATCATCCGCTACGCCTTCGAGCTGGCCCGGCGCGAGGGCCGCACCAAGGTGACCGTGGCCACCAAGGCGAACATCCTCAAGCTGACCGAGGGGATGTTCAAGCGCATCGGCGAGGAGATCGCGGCAGAGTACCCGGAGGTCATCCACCAGCACCTCATCATCGACAACGTCGCGCACCAGATGGTCAAGGACCCCGCGCAGTTCGACGTCATCGTGACCACCAACCTCGCGGGCGACATCATCAGCGACCTCGCGAGCGGCCTCGTGGGTGGCCTCGGCTTCGCGGCGTCGGGCAACTACGGCGACGACGTGGCCATCTTCGAGGCGGTCCACGGGTCGGCGCCCAAGTACGCCGGCAAGAACGTCATCAACCCCACGGCGCTCATCCTGAGCGCGGCGATGATGCTCCGCCACCTGGGCGAGCAGGACGCGGCGCAGCGGGTCGAGGACGCCGTCAACGTGACCCTCGCCGAGGGCCAGGCGGTGACCCTCGACGTGGCACGACAGCAGGGTGACGTCGAGCAGTCCACCTCCACGAGCGGGTTCGCCGATGCGGTCATCGCCAACCTGGGTCGGAGGCCCGAGCAGGTGCTCACCAGGCAGCGCGACATCCCGGCCGCAGCCCCCGAGCCCCGACCGCGCTGGTCCTACGACCGTGCGGACCGCGCGGCGGCGACCGAGACCATCGGCGTGGATGTGTACATCGAGAGCGAGGACGGCCCCGAGGCGCTCGGCGAGCACCTGCGCACCGCCGCGGGCGCCGACTTCCACCTCGCCGCCGTGACCAGCCGGGGCACCATCGCGTGGCCCGCCGGGTCCGCGCGCATCGACAGCGTGGGGTGGTGGAGCGCCCGCTTCACGGCCTCGACGACCAACGCGACCATCACCGACGCCGAGATCCTGGGGCTGCTGGGCCGCGTCGGCGAGCGGTATCGCTGGATGGACGTCCAGAAGCTGACCACGTTCGGGTCGGAGGAGGGCTTCACGCGCGCCCAGGGCGAGTGAGCCGGGACCGGCCAGCGGGCGTCGGGCCCGCCCGGGGCTGCCGTCCTACACTCGGTCGGTGACCGACCACGACGACCTGGCACCCGGCGGACCGGTGCTCGACCGCCAGGACCGCCCCCAGCGGCTCGACGTCCAGGGGCGCCCACTGGTCCCCAGCCGGGTGCCCGAGGAGCAGCCCACGCCGCTCCGGGACACCTTCATCTACGTCTCGATCGTGGCGCTCGTGTGCGGCGTCATCGCCATCACGGCGCTGGAGCTGGGCACGCCGTTCTCGTCGTGGCTGGTGCGCCTGCCCATCCTCGTGGGTGGTGCCTGCCTGCTCGCCGTGACGGTGGACGCCATCGTGCGGATCGGCCGCTCGGCGCGCGCGTGGATGCCGGTCCATACGCCCACTGCCCGCTTCCGGATGGTGTGGCTCGTGGTCCTCGTGATGGCCGCGCTGGGGATCGTGACCGTGATGGCCGCGGCACTGGTCGCCGGATGACCGAGCGCTCACGACCCCTCCGCGATCCGGGCGCGGCGCTGTCGCTCGATGGGTTCGTGGATCGCGTGCCCAGCTGGATCCGGTCGACGCTGGGCTATTGCTCGCGATGCGGCGCCCCGCTGGAGCTGGGCCCGGTGCCGGGCGAGCACCGCGAGCGACTGGTGTGCGGGGCATGCGGGTTCATCGCGTATGTCAACCCACGCCTCGTGGTCTCCACCCTGCCCGTCACCGATGCCGGCGACCTGGTGCTCCTGCGCAGGGCCATCGAGCCTGCGTATGGCACGTGGGCCCAACCGGGTGGCTTCCTCGAGGCGGACGAGACCGCCATCCAGGGGGCCGTGCGGGAGACGCTCGAGGAGACCGGCCTCGAGGTCGTGCCGACGGCCATCGTGGGGCTCTACTCGCAGCCCCACTCCGCCGTCGTGGTGGTCGCCTACGAGGCGACCATCGTGGGTGGGGAGGCGCGGGTCACGGACGAGGCGCTCGAGGTCACGGCGTTCGCGCCAGAGGCGATCCCGTGGGCGTCGATCGGGCTCGACACGACGCGCTGGGCGCTCCGCGACTGGGTCGTCACGCGGGGCCTCGAGCCACCCGACACCTGATCACGAACGAGGGCTTGACCCTCGTGCTGCACGAGGGTCCAGACTGGCGCCCGTGGATGAGCTGTTGTCCATCGGGCGCTTCGCGCGCCGCACCGGGCTGACCATCGAGGCGCTCCGGCACTACGACGAGCTGGGGGTGCTCAAGCCCGCGGAGGTCGATCCCTTCACCGGCTACCGGCGGTACCGGCCGGCGCAGCTCGACCACGCTCGACAGGCGGCTTGGCTGCGGTCACTCGACCTGCCGCTCGACCAGGTCCGTCGCTGGCTCGACCCGGCGACGACCGACCACACGCGCACCTCGATCCTGCGGGCGCACCTCGCCGATGTCGAGGCACGCCTGGCACATCACGCACGCGTCGCCCACCGGCTGCGCGTCGCCATCGACCGACCGGAGGACCCCATGGCCGTCCAACGACCCATCGCCCTCGAGCCGGAGGAGCGCCGCCAGCTGGCGGCCGACCTGTTCAACCACACGTGGGACTTGCTCGGATCGGTAGGTCGGACCCCCGACCAGGACGACGAGATGATCCACTCCGCCCACGCGTCGCGCTACCACTGGGGCGAGGTCGGGACACCCGCCAACCGTGCGCGCGGCGAGTGGCAGTGCTCGCGGGTCTACGCCGTGCTGGGCCGGGCCGAGCCGGCGCTCCACCACGCCCGGCGCTGCGTCGCCGTGTGCGAGGAGCACGGCCTGGCCGACTGGGACCTTGCTGCCGCGTGGGAGGCGGTCGCCCGCGCGGCGCGCGTGGCGGGGGACGAGACGGCGTACCGCGAGGCGATGCAGCGAGGTCGCCACGCGCTGGACGGGATCGACGACCCCGAGGACCGGCGACTGGTCGAGGCGGACCTCGACGAGCTCGAGGGCGCCGCCGCCTGACGAGCTACAGGGTCATCACGTTGGAGACGCCACCGACGACACCCAGCACGATGCCCACCAGGAGCACCCCGAACGCGACGTTCGTCCGGCGTGTCATCAGCAGGGTGGCGGTCGCGGCCAGGAACACCACGGCCGATGCCTTCACCACGGTGAGCCCGAGCATGCCCACGTTCTGGTGGAGCGCCACCACGATGGGGTTGAGCTCGGCGGCGAGCCCGTGGCGCTCGATCATGACCATGAACGACACGTAGTCGAAGAGCTGCGCGAAGATGAGCAGCAGCAGGGCGGCGAGACGCCAGACGCGGACGGTCGCGGACTGGGTCGAAGGCACGGCGCGCATGTCACCCCCGATCCTCACGACAAGGGGCGGGACCGGGCTCGCCACTGCTCCGTGTAGCCCACCGGCGACCGAATGTCGGGCCACACCTCGACGCTTCCCGCAGTCGTAGCGCTCCAAGGATACGCGGCCAGGCCCCAGCCGTCGACCGCACCGGTCCGCACCAGCGGCACCCTGACGGCCGCCCGGTCAGCGATCCGCAGGCAGGGGCGCTGTGCCCGGAACGGGCCCCGATGATGACCACGGACGCTTGATCGGCCAGCGGGCATCGACCCGCGCGGTGATGCGACCGACGGGGTCGGCGGGCCAGCGGACCCGCAGCTCGCCCAGGCCCAGCCAGTCATCGAGATGCCAGCACACCACGGGGGCCAGCGCCGCGAGATACGCGAACGTGGACCACCAGCCGGCGTACAGGGTCACCACGAAGATGGCGCAACCAGTGACCACGAAGGAGCGGGCGGTCCGCACCTCGAGCCACCCGATGGCCGCCACCAGCAGGCCCAGTGCGTACCGCAGCGCCGACCAGGCGGCCTCGGGCATGCGCCACAGGTCCTGCGCGACCCACGCCAACGAGTAGTAGGGGACCGCGTGGACCCCTTCCGCCTGCGCGAGGCTGTCGAGGATGGGTCGGGGGCCCCAGGCGAGCACCGCCCAGCCCCATGCCACGATGCTTCCGATGAGGAACGCGGTGAGCGGCCAGGCGATCCCGCCGTACGCCAGCAGCGGCAGCAGCCAGGCCACGGCATAGGGCTTGAACGCCGCCGCGACCGCGAGCAGCGCGCCACCCGCGACGGGCGAGCGTTGGGCGACGAGGAGCGCCACGAGGATGAGCACGCCCGCACTCGTGTCGTTGGAGCCGTCGGTGGCCGTGACGAGCAGTGGCGGCAACGTGGCGTACAGCGCGAGGCCGAGCGGTCGGCCCCGGATGGCGAGCACGACCACGACGAGCATCGTGAGCAGGGTCTCCATGCGCCCGGGGTTCCCCTGTCCCGGCAGGTACCACAGGAGCGCGATCGGGCCGTACGCGAACGGCGCCCCCGGCGGGATGGACTCCTCGTAGCCGATGCCATAGGGCGAGGTGCCCTCGAGCATGGTCCGGATCGCGGCGTCCGTGACCAGCATCACGTCCGACCAGCCGCCGCCCACGGCCGCGGCCCGGAGCGCCAGCCCGACCCCCATGAGCACGAGCATCGCCACGGGCGCCACCGCGACCCGGAGCGACACCAGGAGGGTCGCCACGACGACCAGCAGCGATGCGGCGACCATCGTCGGGGGTGTGCCGGTCCACGTCAGCAGGGCGGCCGCCACGAGGAGCGCGAGCCACGTGGGCCAGGCCGTCGCCGGGTCCGGCCGATGGATGAGCGGCCGCGCGTCCGGCCCCGTCACTCGGCGCCCCTGAGGCTGCCCTCCAGCAGCGTCACGGCCGTGTCCACCACCCGCAGCTGCTCGGCGTCGAGCGGGCGCAGCCAGCCCGCGACCGCATCCGCGCGCGCCTGCCCGCGCTCCGCGAGGAGCCGTTCACCGGCGGCCGTGATGCGCACGCCCACCTCCCGCCCGTCGGTGGCGCTGGGCACCCGCTCCACCAGGCCCTCCCCCTCGAGCGCCTGCACGAGGCGTGTCATCGACGGTGGTGTCACGCGCTCCCGACGTGCGAGCCCGCCGAGCGTGGTCGGCCCATCCGTCGAGAGCGTGGCGAGCGCCGAGAGGCGAGCGGGTCGGATCCCCGTGACCTGCTCCTCGCGCGCCAGCCGGCGCAGCAGGTGGAGCGTGATGGTCGTCAGACGCTGGGCGACGGCGGCGGCGTCGGGTGCCTCACCCGACGCATCGACCACGAGCCGCTGCTCGTGCTTGCCCTTGCCCTTCTTCTTGTCGCCCTTGCCCTTGCCCACGCGACCATATTGCTTGCCGGCGCCAACGATGTCGAGTCTCCGGTCGCCTCCGCGCTCTCAGGGTCGGACGAAGCAATCCGCGATGTGGTCGTCGACGAGGCCCACCGACTGCATGTACGCGTACATGATCACGGGACCCACGAAGCGGAACCCGCGCGCCCGCAGATCGCGACTCAGGGCCTCGGACTCCGGGCTCTGTGCCGGGATCAGCTCCTGGCGTGGCGGCCGGTTCACGATCGGCCCTCTCTCCACGAACCCCCACAGGTACGCGTCGAAGGAGCCGAACGCGTCGCGGACCTCCAGCGTGGCCCGGGCGTTGTCCCGGAAGGCCGCCACCTTGGCGCGGTTGCGGATGATGCGCCCATCGGCGACCAGCTCCGCCTGGCGGGCATCGTCCCAGCCCGCGATCGTGGCGGCGTCGAACCCCTCGTAGGCCGCGCGGTAGCCGTCACGCCGCCGCAGGATGGTGTCCCACGAGAGACCCGCCTGGGCACCCTCGAGGCAGAGCAACTCGAACAGCGACCGGTCGTCGTGGACTGGGCGCCCCCACTCTTCGTCGTGGTAGGCCCGCATGAGGGCGCTCGCCTCGCCCCACGGGCAACGGGTCACGCCGTCAGTAGATGCGGCGGACATCCCCTGGCAGGTGCACCGTGAAGGCGTCATCGGGGATCTCCCGGTCGACCTCCAGCGACACCGCCTCCGAGTGGCGGGTGACGGTCTCCCCGATGTGCTCCACGAGGAGCGTGATGAACCCGGTCTGGCGGTCCACCCCCACGTCCACCCACCGGTCGGGCCGGTCGGTCAGCACGTAGGTCGAGCGCGGGTGTCGCAGCCGCAGCAGGAACGTCTCGCGGCCATTGAGGGTCGTGCTGCCCGTGAAGGTGACCACCCCGGTGAGGAGCACGTTCCGGATGAACCCATTGGGGTGCACGAAGGTGTCCGCGACCGAGTCCGCGGGCAGACGCGTGCGCACGGGCCGGACCCGGGCGAAGCGCGGCAGGTCCTCCGCGGTCACGCCCACGGGCATCGTGCTCGCCTGCCGCACGCTCGCACGGTTGTCGAGGGGGTCGTACGTGGTCACGGTGGCCCCGTCGGTGGACCAGACGTCGTAGTCGCGGCTGACGGGGTCGGCCGATCGCCGGCGCGTGACGCGCGCGCGCCCGTCCGACCGGAGCAGGACGTCGTGCGTGACCTCGGTCTCGCCGCGGGCGGTCATGGTCTGCTCGAGGATGCGCATCCGGAGCGTGGTGACCCGCAGCTCGGCGTCCACCATGAACCGGAACAGGTCCTCGAGACGCGGGGAGGTCCCGTCGAGGGCGACCATCGCGGCCACCGAGGGTGCGGACGGGGCAGCGGGAACGGGCAGCGACTCCGACATGGGCCGGCCGATCGTAGCAGACCGTCCGAGGGCCGGACCCGGCCTAGACTTGGGGACACGAGATCAGGCACCAGCCACGGGGGACCCAGTGACCCAGCCATCGCTCCAGCAGCCGGCATCGACACGACTCGAGCGCGACCCGCTCGGCGAGCTGGCGGTGCCAGCCGACGCGTACTTCGGGGTCCAGACACAGCGTGCCATCCAGAACTTCCCCATCAGCGGGCGCCGGCCGGACGTCGCCCTCGTGCGGGCGGCGGTGCAGGTGAAGAAGGCGGCGGCACGGGCCAACCACGCGACGGGCCGCCTGCCCGACCATCTCGCGGGCGCCATCATCGGCGCAGCGGACGAGATCCTGGGCCTGGCGCCCGACAGCGCCACGCCCGAGGGCCTGGCACGCCAGGCACTGCTCATCGACGCGTTCCGGGTCGATCCGTTCCAGGCGGGCGCCGGTGTGAGCCACAACATGAACACCAACGAGGTGCTCGCGAACCGGGCCATCGAGATCCTGGCCGCCCAGGGCACCGGCAGCGGACGGCGTGGCGACTACGCGGTCGTGAGCCCCAACGACCACGTCAACATGGCGCAGTCGACCAACGACACGTTCCCCACCGCGATGCGCGTGGCCACGCTCGCCCGCGCCCAGGAGACGCTGGCGTCGGTCGCCCAGCTCGCCGACGCCTTCGCGGAGCGCGGCGTGGCCCTCGACGGCGTGCTCAAGTCCGGGCGCACTCACATGCAGGACGCGGTGCCCATCCGGCTGGGCCAAGAGTTCGCCGCATACGCCCTCACCATCCGGCGCGCCCATGGCCGGATCCTCGCCGCCGCCGAGGGCCTTGCGGAGCAGAACATCGGTGCCACCGCGGTCGGCACGGGACTCAACGCGGAGCCGGAGTACATCCGCCTCGTGGTGGAGTTCCTCTCCGAGCAGACCGGCTTCCGGCTGCGCACGGCGGAGCACCTGGTCCAGGCGACCCAGTCGATGGCGCCCATGCTCGACATGTCGGCGGCCCTGCGAGGGCTCGCGGTGGACCTCGCCAAGATCATGGAGGACCTGCTGCTCATGTCCTCCGGACCGCGCACGGGCTTCGCGGAGATCCGGCTCCCCGCCAAGCAGCCCGGCTCCTCGATCATGCCCGGCAAGGTGAACCCGGTGATGGTCGAGAACCTGTCCATGATCAGCTACCACGTCATCGGCAACGACACGGCGGTCGCGTGGTGTGCCTCGCGTGGCCAGCTCGAGCTCAACGTGATGATGCCCATGATCGCCCACGAGGTGCTCGAGTCCCTGTCCGTGCTGGCGACCGGTTGCAGCCAGTTCGCCGTGGAGTGCGTGGCCGGCATCGAGCCGGATGTGGAGCGGTGCCGGATGCTGCTCGAGCAGTCGAGCGCCATGGCGACCCCCCTCGCGCCGTACATCGGGTACGCGCTCGCGGCGGCCATCGCCAAGGAGGCCGTCGCGACGGGCCGCACCATCCGCGAGCTGGTGCTCGACAAGGGCATCTTCGACCAGGAGGCGCTCGACACCATCCTCGACCCGTTCGAGCTGACGGAGCCCGGGGTCGCGGGTGGGTTCCGCTTCGAGCCCAACATGCCCGAGGGGTATACCCGCCCGACCGGCCCGGTGGGCGCCGGCGGCTGACAGCTGACCCATCCGTGCGTTGGGCCTGCGCGCGTTCGCTCGCGCACCAGGTGGTGCGCTTCGCTCGCGTGCTCGACCCGCCTTCGCCTGGGCCAGCTGATCCCCGCGTGGAAGCGCTTCCCGCGAGTGCTACGATCGGCCGGGCCCCGCGACGGGGTCGGAGGAGTGGTTCGAAGCATCGAACAGGAGGAGCGGTCGTGAACCGTCGCCGTTTCGTGTCGTCCGTCGCCGTGGCCGTGATGGCCGCCGCCATGACGGCACCCGCGCTCGCACAGTCGCCCTCGGTCGCCACCGGCCGCATCCCCGAGAAGCTCGTCCTCGGCCTGGTCCCGTCGAGCGATGCCAACGTGCTCGTCACCAGCGCCCAGCCGCTCGCGGACTACCTGTCGATGACCCTCGGCATCCCCGTCGAGAGCCTGGTGCCCGAGGACTACACGGCCCTCGTCGTCGCCATGGGCACGGGTGGCGCCGACATCGGCGCGTTCGGTCCCTTCGCGCTCGTCCAGGCTGCCGACGAGTCGGGGGCCGAGATCGTGCTCCAGTCGGTCCGCAACGGCGCGATCACCTATCACACGCAG
>JBEVIK010000163.1:0-12662 GCA_040510715.1 Candidatus Limnocylindrales bacterium | reverse complement strand
GGCCATGGCGAGGGCGAGTCACCCGACATCGAGATCCAGCTCGACGGACGACCCGCCATCAGCTACCTGCACTCGGGCGGCTCGGCGGTATACCTCGCGCGCTGCGTGGCGGACTGCAGTCAGCCCGCGGGCTGGAAGGCGACCATCCTGGACACCAACACCGACCTCGAGAACGACTTCCCGGTGACGCGCCCGTTCACGTGTGACGCCGGCTTCTGGGACGCCGAGAGCACCCGGCTCGCCTTCGACAGTCTCGGCCGGATGCGCACCGTGTACGACGCTGCGTACCAGGCCCGCTGCCTGTACGAGGACCCGGAGCGCCCGGACGACCCGCCCTACTACCAGTTCCACCAGGTCAACCACTCGGTGCGCATCCTCATCTGGGACGAGCCCGGCTGATCGGACCGTGGCGCGCAGGCGACACAAGCTCGTGCCGCCAGGGGTGATGGGGCGCGACCTGCGCTAGCATCGGTGGGGCATGCGCGCGCCGTCGTCCCGGTCCCGGTCGGTCCTGCTCCTCGCCATCCTCGCGGTCGGCCTGCCGGCCGGCACGCTCGCGCTCGGCATCAGGCCGCCGGCCGAGGAGCACGCGGGCACCAGTGGATCGATCACGCGCGGCGTGCCGCCGCCGGTCGAGCTGCCCGCGGTCCCACCACCCATCAGGACCGACCTGCCGCCGCTCGTCCCGACACCCCGGCCGACCCCGCGAGCCCGCGCCAGCCGCATCATCGTCCGGAGCCTGGGCATCGACCTGCCCATCATCTCCCGCGACCGGAAGGTGGCGAACCAGGGCCCCGACCAGTACCCCCCGTGCGACGTCGCGCTGTACCACACCGCGTTCGGGCACCCCGGCGAGGAGGGCACCACCTACCTGTACGGCCATGCGCGCGACGGGATGTTCCTGTCCATGCTCGAGGCATCCGAGCGGAACGATGGCAAGGAGATGCTGGGCAAGGTCGTCCGGGTGTACACCACCGACGGCAAGCTGCACCTGTACCGCATCACGCAGGTGAAACGCCACGCGACCGACTTCTCGCTGGTCACCGACGCGCCGCCCGACAAGGAGCAGCTCATCCTCCAGACGAGCGAGGGTCCGCGGGGCACCGTGCCCAAGCTGCAGGTCCTCGCCGAGCCCTATGCCATCCGCGAGGCCACGCGGGAGGAGGCGCGACCCCGGGCGCGACCGCGCGCCTGTTACGACACCCCCTGACTGCGGGGAGCCTGAGCCCTCAGATCCAGTCGATGCGCCGGAAATACCACGTGATGAACACGCCGACCATCACCACGAGCGCCGTGACCACCCAGAAGCCGCTGCCTTCGCGCAGGTCGAATGCGTTGACCGCCTCGCTCATGCCGAAGATGCCCGCGACCGCACCCACGCCGGCGAGCACCGCGGTGACCGCGGTGAGGCGCTTCATGACGTCGGACAGCGTGTTGTTGACCGTCGAGAGGTAAGCATCGAGTGCCCCTGTCAGCAGCTCGCGATGGGTATCGAGCTCGTCGGTGACCCGGACCAGGTGGTCATACACGTCCCGGAAGTAGACCAGCGTCTCGTCGTCGATGAGCGGGTTGTCGCGGTTGGTGAGCTGGTTGAGGACCTCGCGCTCGGGTGATACCGCGCGGCGCAACAGGAGGAGGCTCCGACGAGCCGCGAACAGCCGCTCGACCACCGACCGGTCCGGTCGTTCGATGGCGGCGTCCTCCAGCTCGTCCACGGTCTCCGTCAGCTGGTCGATGACCGGGAAGTAGCCGTCCACGATGGCATCGAGCACCCCGTACAGGGCCGCATCGGTGCCCTTGGGGAGGAAGTGCGCGGCTCCCATCCGGGCAGGCACACCGTGCTCCAACGGTCGCCACTCGGGCGGGTGCGAGGTGACCAGGCAGCGCGGCGTGAGCACGATGTCGATCTCGGCGAGCTCCGGCAGGTCGCGGCCCGGGATGGCCGCGAACATGACCAGGTGCATCACGTCGCCGGTGTACTCCACCTTGGCGCGCTGGTCGCGGTCGAGGATGTCCTCCACCACCAGGGGGTGCAGTCCCAGCGGGCCGGCGAGCTCGGCCAGCTCCGCGCTGCCCGCATCCTCAAGGTCCACCCAGACCGTGGTCTCGGCGTCGGCCAGCGCGCTCAGGACGTCCTCGATCCCTCGCAGGTTGCGCGGGCCCCCGGCGCGCGACCAGGCCGCCCCCAGCACCACGGCGCCGCCGCCCGGACCGTCGTCGGTCACGAGGGTCTCCGGCGGGGCCTCAGGGCTGCTCATGACCGGGCATGGTGGCACGTCCGCCGGCCGTCGTGGGGAGCCGCAACATGAGCGTGGGCACGATGGCAGCCATCAGCACCAGCGCGGCGACCAGGAACAGCCCGGCGAGGATCGACGCCGCCTGCGCGGACGCCCACGTCTCGAGCACGTCCACCACGAGGGGGTCGGCGAGGGGACGTCCCCGGAGCTCCGGCGGCAGCACCGCGTCGCGGGCGGCCTGGTCGGTGACCACCACGCTGAGCGTCTCGATGCGACCGGTGCCGAAGGCCGTGAGCACCGAGAGGCCCACCGCCATGCCCGCCATGCGTGCCACGGTCACCGCGGCGCTGGCCATCCCGTACAGCCGCGGGCCGAGCGACTCGACGGCAGCCGTGGAGCGGGGCGTGACCGTCAGCCCGAACCCCAGGCCGAACGCGGCGAGGCCCACCAGCAGCACGCCCCGCGCGGTGTCCGCGGAGGCGCTGCCCAGCAACAGGATCCCCCCGATGGCGAAGCCGAGGCCCACGAGCCCGAGGGCGACGATGGACACGCGGCGCAGCAGGTAGCCCGATCCGATGGCGCCGATGGCCATCGCGAGCGCGAGGGCGCCCAGCAGCAGGCGCTGCTCCGAGGGTCCGCCATAGCGGACCCGATCGACCCACACCGCCGCGGCGATGATGGCGGTGGCCAGCGCGTAGCCGGTGAGCAGGCTCACCAGCACCGCGGCCCGGGTGACCCGGTCGCGGAACACGATGGGGTCGAGGAACGGCTCGGCCGTCCGACGCATGTGGCGGACCGCCGCGAGCGTGGCGGCCACGCAGGCCACCAAGGCCACGAGGCCCACGGGTAGCCCCCCGGATTGCTCGCCGAGCGTGGTCAGCCACACCAGCCCCGATGTCAGCGCGGTGGTCACGAGGACAGCCCCGGTGACGTCCAGCGAGCCCGGTCTCGAGGGCCGCTGCCAGCCGCTGGCCGCGGCCCACGTCCAGGCGATGGCCACGAGGGCCGCGGGCGCCCCCAGGTAGAAGATCCAGCGCCATGCAGGCACCAGCAGGTCGAACGCCAGCCGACCGCCCAGTCCGGCACCCACCAGCGCCGGGCCGAGGTCGAAGTGCTCGAGGACCGTCGCCCCGATGAACGGCCCGAGCGCCATGCCCAGGAAGTTGGATGCGCTCACGGCTCCCAGTGCCCGCGCACGTGCGTGCCCCTCGAACAGCTGGCTCGCACCGGCCGTGGCGAGCGGCAGGATGGCGCCGCCACCCAGGCCCTGGACCACACGTGCCGCCACGAGGGTGTCCAGCGACCCCGCCGCCCCCGAGAGCAGCGAGCCGAGCCCGAACAGCCCGAGGGCGATGACCAGCAGGCGTGGCAGCCCGAACCGGTCGGCGGCACGGCCCGCGAGGGGCATCACCGCGATGTATGCCAACAGATACCCGTTGACCACCCAGCTCGCTCGTCGCAGCTGGGTCCAGTCCGCGAGATCCTCGACCAGCGACGGCAGTGCCACCGAGACCGCCATGAGCTCGATGCCCACGAACCCCGATGCCAGGCACAGGACGCCCAGCAGGACCAGGCGGTCGTCGCGGCTCACGGGCGCGATGATGCGCCCTCGGCGTCAGCCCGTCGTGGGGGTCGCGGCACCCAGGGTCAGCAGCGTGCCGCCCTTCTCGAGCCGCAGCTCTCGCACCCCGATCCCCGGCACCTCGGCGCACCAGCGGGCGACCATCTCGCGCTCGTCCGGACGGGCGGCATCGTCGATGAGGATCGCCGCGTCGGGCGCGAGGCGGTCGAGCAGCATCGGCAGGGCTGGGTATCGCGCGAGCGGCCCCGTGTCGCCCGGCGGACCGTCCACCAGCAGCAGCCCGATGGGATCGGTGGGAGGCAGGGCCGAGAGGTCGTACCAGCGCCAGGTGCCCTCGCCCAGGCGCACGTCCACGAGCGGCGCGTCCACGATCGTCGCGCGGTCCTCGAGACCCGAGACCGCGAGTCGGTCCTGCGTCTCGCGCGCGAAGCTGGGCAGGTGCTCGAGCGACCACACGTGGCCGTCACCGAGCCGCTCGAGGCAGCCGGCGATGACGACCGTCGAGGTCCCGCTGCCGGTCTCGACGACCACCCTCGGCCGGCGCGCCATCACGATCATCGCGAGCTCGCGGAGCAGGTCCGCGGAGGCGGCCCAGTCGGTGGTCGAGGGCACGACGATGGCGCCGTGGAGGACGTCGCGGAGGGCCGTGAGCGCCTCGATCCGGCCATACAGCCGGTCCGCCTCGCGACGCGTCCGCCGGCCCTGGCGGGCCTGGCGCCGATCGAGCAGGTCCAGCCGCCGGCTCAGCTGCCGGCGGACGCGGCCCATCTGGCGTCGCCGCTGGGCCGCGGCGCGCCCGACGAGGAGCGCCACCGCGAGGATGGTGACCATGGGGGCGACCACGATGGCCGCGTCCTGCGACACCAGCAGGGCCAGCAGCACCGCGGCGCCTGCGGCCAGCGCCACCGGGAGCCCGATGCGCAGGCTCGGCACGAGCCATGAGCCACCGATGCGCCTGTCCCGACCCTGCACGACCCCTCCCGTCCCGGCGCTCGTCCCGCCGTCGTGCCCGCACTATGCCCTGTCCGGCCTGCTCACGCATCCGCGTGTCGCCGTGGCCGCGGTTGACGATCGACACGATGGCACGTAGCATCAACGGACCCTTATATGAGTTCCCGTTGATGCATCCGCATCCGGGACATTCCCCACGAGCAGAGGAGGAGCCGCCCGGTGCCGTCACCAGCGCGCATCCGCTCGACCATCGCCACCATCACCTCCCCACCCCAGGACCTGCGCGAGGTCGCCGTCGTGCACAAGGCCCTCTCGGACCCGACGCGGCTACGCATGATCCAGCGACTCGCCGAGGCACCGGGCACGGTCACGGACCTGATGCGCCACGTGGACCTGTCGCAGCCGCTCGTGTCGTGGCACCTGCGCCGCCTCCGGGCTGCCGGGCTCGTCGAGACCCGTCGCCAGGGTCGGGAGGTCATCTGCACCCTTGCCCCGGAGACGCTCGAGCGCTTCCACGAGCGGGAGCGCGAGCTCCTGGGGCTCGCCTCGTGAGCGCCACCGGCCCGGCGGCTCCCCTGACGCCCCCGCCCTCCGCGACCCCGAAGCGCGATGCCATCCGCCACATGGCCGACCCCATCGCCCGCAGGATGGCGGATGCCGGGCTCACGGCGAACCACCTGACGCTCATCGGATTCGGCATCTGCATCGTGGGCGCGCTGCTGGCCGCCATCGAGTGGTGGCTGCTGGCGGGCATCATCGCCACTGCGGGCTCCGCGTTCGACATGTTCGATGGCGCGGTCGCGCGGGTGACCGGCACCACCAGCAAGCTCGGCGCGTTCCTCGACAGCACGTTCGACCGGTGGGGCGAGGCCATCGTGTACCTCGGCATCGTCATCGGCTGCTCCCGGGCCGGCTTCGACACGGGGGTCTGGCTCGCCACGGCGGCGATGGGCGCAGCGTTCATGGTCAGCTACGCGCGAGCGAGGGCGGAGTCCCTTGGCTTCGCGCCCGGCAAGGGCATGGCAGCGGTCGGCCTGGCGCCCCGCGAGGTGCGCGTCGTCATCCTCGGTGTCGGGCTCGTCGGCGCCGGTCTCAGCGGGGGCGTGACCCCGGGCGCGACCGGCCAGACCGTCCTGGGCCTGGCGCTCCTGGTCATCGCGGTCCTCGCGACCATCACCGTCATCCAGCGGATCCTGTTCACCGTCAAGCAAGCAGCCTCGGAGGTCGATCGTCCATGAGCAGCAGCGGCAAGTCGTCCAGCAACGGCCACGGCGAGGCCAAGGGGGCGCGCAAGCCCATCCGTGTCGCCGTCGTGGGCGTCGGCAACTGCGCCAGCTCCCTCATCCAGGGCCGCTACTACTACGAGAACGCCGCGGACGACGAGTTCGTGCCGGGTCTCATGCATGTGAACCTGGGCGGCTATCACGTCCGCGATATCGAGTTCGTCGCGGCGTTCGACATCGACAAGAACAAGGTCGGCAAGGACCTCTCCGTGGCGATCTAAGCCAAGCCCAACAACACCTACGTGTTCCAGCAGGTGCCCAAGCTGGACGTCAAGGTGGACCGGGGCATGACCCACGACGGCTTGGGCAAGTACCTCTCGCAGATCATCGAGAAGGCGCCCGGATCCACCGCGGACGTGGTGGGCATCCTCAAGGAGCGCAAGGTCGACGTGATGGTCTCGTACCTGCCGGTGGGCAGCGAGCAGGCGACCAAGTGGTACGTCGAGCAGGCGCTCCAGGCGGGCGTGGGCTTCATCAACGCCATCCCGGTGTTCATCGGCCGGGAGCCCTACTGGCAGCGCCGGTTCGCGGCGGAGGGGCTGCCGGTCATCGGCGACGACATCAAGAGCCAGGTGGGCGCGACCATCAGCCACCGGGTGCTCACCCGGCTGTTCATGGACCGGGGCGTCCGGCTCGACCGAACGTACCAGCTCAACTTCGGCGGCAACACGGACTTCCTCAACATGCTCGAGCGGGAGCGCCTCGAGTCCAAGAAGATCTCCAAGACCAACGCGGTCACCTCGATGCTCGATTACGACCTCGATCCGGACGACGTCCACGTGGGGCCATCGGACCATGTGCCGTGGCTCAAGGACCGCAAGTGGTGCTACATCCGGATGGAGGGCACCACCTTCGGCGACGTGCCCCTCAACGCGGAGCTCAAGCTCGAGGTCTGGGACAGCCCCAACAGCGCGGGTGTCATCACCGACGCCATCCGCTGCCTCAAGCTGGGTCTCGACCGCGGGCTCGCGGGCACCCTCGTTGCGCCCAGCTCGTACTTCATGAAGAGCCCGCCCATCCAGATCCACGATGACATCGCGCTCAACCGTGTCGAGGCGTTCATCAAGGGCGAGGACAACGAGACGCTCGTGGGCACCGAGACCGCCAAGCCCAAGAAGACCCGCAAGCTGGCCAAGGCCCGGCGCGCCGTCGAGACCGACGTCACGACCCAGATCACGGTCGAGCACGCCAAGGCGGGAGCCGCGGCAGGCTGACCCGCGCTCACCCTGCTGCCCAGGACCGCGGGCTCGCTCGCGGTCCTGTCCTTTCGCGTACGTCCGGGTGATGCCTGACGTCACCCGCGCGGTGCCAGCATCCCGCCTCGAAGTCCCGCCACGAGGGCCGAGGATGGATCGATCGATGCTGCGACTCCGGGTCTCGGGTGTGCCCCTGGACATCCGATGGTCGTGGCTCGTCTTCGCGGTCGTGTTCGGAATGCTCATCCACGGGGTGGATGCCCTGCTCGTGCCGTGGGTCGCGCTGGCCACGGTCGCGGTGCTGGTCCACGAAGCAGGGCACGCGGCGGTCGTGCTCGCAGCCGGTGGTTCGCCGCATGTCGTGCTCCACGGGTCGGGTGGGATGACCATCGGGCCCAACCTCGGTGCGCGCCAGAACTTCCTGCTGGCCGCCGCCGGCCCGGCGGTGGGCTTCGTGGTCGGCGGGCTCGCGCTCGGTCTCGTCGCGTTGCTCCCGGCTGACGCGCTGCCCACCCTGCTCATCGACGACCTGGTCCTTGTGACCATGGGCTGGAGCGCGCTCAACCTCCTGCCGCTGGCTGGTCTCGACGGGCGGCTCGCGCTCGACTCCCTCGTCACGGTCATGCTCGGTCGTCCCGCACCGGACGTCGGGCGCGTGGTCGGCACGTTCCTGCTCGTCGCGCTACTGCTCGCCACGGCGCTCGCGGGTCAGTACATGGCCACGTTCCTGGTGGGCTTCATCGCGCTCGCCACCGCGCTCCCGCTCGGTGGGGTCGGTCGGTGGCTCGGCGCGGGCGGGCCGGCCGGTGGACCAGGACTGCTCATCGCGGGCCGCGCGGCAGAAGCGCTCGCATGGGCCGATGTGTGGCTGGAGCGTCACCCGGGTGACATCGACGTCACGCTCGTCCGCGCAGAGGCCCTGCGGGCCCTGACGCGCTGGCCGGAGGCCGTGTCCGCATACGACCAGGTCCTCGACCAGAATGCATCGTCGTGGCCCGCGCTGGCCGGCCGCTCGCTCGCGCATCGTGCCCTCGATGAGCTCGAGCGGGCGCGCGCCGACCAGGCGGTGCTCGTGGCAGCAGCGGAGGCCGATCCGGCCGCGATCGCGCCCGCCGCCGTCGCGTTGTGGGGCGACCGCCGCTACGCGCAGGCAGCTCGGCTGCTCGACGACGCGTTCGCGCGGCCGGATCTCGCGGGACCCGTCCGAGGGTCGCTCGACGCGATCCGCGCGGCGATCCACTCCGCACAGGCCGAGCCGGAGCAGGCACTGGCCATGAGTGACGAGCGGCTCGTCGACGCCCCGGATGACCTCGGAGCCCACGAGGTGCGCGCCCATGCGCTCCTCCAGCTCGGCCTGCTCCGGGAGGCGAGACGCAGCGCGAGCCGGGCGCTCGCGGGAGCTCCGACCCACCCCGAGCTGCTGGAGACCATGGCCATCATCGAGCGGATCTCCGGGGAGCCTGATGCTGCGCTGCCCGTGCTCATCGACGCGGGGGCAGCACGTCCGAACCTGCCGCGCGCCAGGGCGGAGCTGGCGATGTGCTTCATCCAGCTGGGGCGGATCGACGAGGCGGTCGCTGCACTGCAGGGCCTGGAGAACGCCGCGGACGCCGACCCGCACGTCATGTATGCCCGCGCGTGCCTCCTCGCGCGTGAAGGGCGGGTCGCGGATGCCGCCTCGGTCGTGGCCCGGGCCGCCAGCATCCTCCCGGCGCTCGCTCGCATCGCCGACCAGGACCCACTCCTGCGGGACCTGGCCGGCGCTCCCGCCGCTGGCCCGACCGCGATGCAGGTGGCCGCCCTGCCCCAGTGACGTCCGGCGCGGTGGATCGTGGCACCATCCTGAGACGCACATGACATACGCGCCCCAGAGAAACATCGCGCCCTGCCCCAGCAGGCGCGCCGCGGATCGCTCGTGAGCGGCCAGCGGGAGGACGAGCGGCACTCCGGCGTCGACTACGCACCGCACCGTCGCGGCCAGGACGGTCGCCTCGCCGGGGCGATGGCGCGCGCCCGAGAGCGGAGCGTGGTCCGGCTGTACCGCGGTGCCTCGTACACCCTCGGCCACACGACCACGCGCGTCACGGAGCCCGCGGCACGCGCCGTGTCCCTCGGCAGCTACCTCGCGTGGCGCTCCAAGCGACGCATCGTGCAGGCGAACGCGGCCCACATCCTGGGGCTCCCCGCGGATGATCCCAGGGTGCGGGCGCTGGCGCGCCGGACCTACACCTCCTACTCGCGGTTCGTGGTCGAGCTGATGCGCCTGCCATCACGCCCAGCCGACGAGCCGCTGCGCCTGCTGCCCCCCACGGGTCCGGCACACGAGACGTTCCAGGGGGTATGGGCGCGCTGCCAGGCCGAGGGCCGGGGTCTCATCGCCGCATCCGGGCACATCGGCAGCATCGAGATCTTCGCGGGATCGTACGCGCTCCAGGGGCTGCCCACGTGGGGGCTGGCCGACGACACCGCATATCCGGAGCTGTTCGAGCTGCTCAACAGCCAGCGTGCCCGCTGGGGCGTGGGCATCATCGGCTGGCGCAACCTCCGGGAGATCTACCGGGTGCTGCGGGGCACGCCGGCGGCCCTGGGCATGGTCGTGGACTGGGGCTACCGGCCCGAGGACGTCCCCGTGCGCCTGTTCGGTGCCTGGACCACGCTACCGGCCGGGCCGGCCACGCTCGCAGCCCGCACGCGCGCCATCATCCTGCCCGTCGCCGCGTATCACGTGCCCGAGACGAACGGCTACCGGCACGTCACGGCGCCGCCGCTCGACGTGGCCGACGCATCCCCGCGGTCGATCGCCATCGCCACCCAGGCCATCGCGGACGCGCTCGAGTCGTTCGTGCGGGCGGCGCCGGAGCAGTGGCACACCTTCAAGCCGATGTGGCCGGCCACCGAGGTCGAGGAGCGCCGCCTCGAGGCCCGGGCCATGGCGATGCTCTCCGACGACGCACCCCCCAGGACGCGGGGTCGCGAGGGGTGACCGGTGCCACCACCTCGAGCGGCGTCGATGGCCTCGCGACCCGGCTCGCGGCACGCCTCCTGCTGCTGGGCGTCGCTGTCCTGCAGCGATCGCCCGACCGGCTCGTGTACCGGCTGGGCTTCCGGGCAGGCAGGATGGCCAGCCGGCTCATGGGCGAGCGCCGGGCGCTGGCACGCGCCAACATGACGCGCGTCTGCAGCGCGCTCGAGGCCACGGGTCGCGCCTCGCCACGCGTGAGCGCGGCCGTCCGGGACGACCGTGCCCTCGACGGCTTGGTGCGAGACCTGTTCGGGCACTGGTTCGTGGCGTACCTCGAGGGCGCCATCGCGCCCCGCTACGACGAGGCCACCGTCCGCCGGCGTGTCCACGTGTCCGACCCGGAGCTGGCGGCAAGCGCCCTGACCCGAGTGGCGGATGGTCCGGGCCCTGTCTTCACGGGTCTCCACCTGGGCGCGGTCGAGATGTCCGGCATGTACGCGGCGCGCACCGCGTCGATGCGCATCGCGGCGCCCATGGAGCGGGTCCGTGATCCGATCCTCGCGGACTACTTCCTGCGCACGCGGGGTGCCATCGGGCTGGATCTCATCCCCATCCGGGACGCCTCGGTCGAGCTGCTCGCCCGCATCCGGCGGGGGGACGGCGTGGCGCTGGTCGCCGATCGCCCCATCGGTGGGACCGGCACGAGCGTCCAGCTGTTCGGGGCGCCGTGCCGGCTGCCGGCAGGCCCGGCCGTGCTCGCGGTGGAGACCGGCGCGCCGCTGTACGTGCTGGGGTGCCTCCGCGACGGGTCGGGAGACTGGGAGGGTCACATCGAGCGTATCGAGGTGCCCACGGCGGGCGGCCGCCACGAACGCGTGCGTGTCACCCTCGACCGACAGGTCGCCGCGTTCGAGCGCCTCGTCGCACGCGCACCCGAGCAGTGGTGGACACTGCTGTTCCGCATCTGGGAGGACATCCCGCAGGCATGACCGAGGCAGACACACGCGAGACCGGGGACCCCGGCGAGTCGACCACGCCTCCCGTGGTCGGCTGGCCGGAGGGCGCTCCCCCGCCCACCGACCGGCCCATGAGCCGCGCCGACCTGCACATCCACACGCTCGCCTCGGACGGCGTGGATGGTGTCGAGGCGATCCTCGCGGCCGCGCTCGTCGCGCGCCTCAAGGTCATCGCCATCACCGACCACGAGCGTATCGATGCGGCGGTGGTCGCCCAGCGGCTGGCCCGGGAGCGCGGGTTGCCACTGGAGGTCATCGTGGGCGAGGAGATCAGCACCCGCAACGGCCATCTCGTGGCGCTGTTCCTCGACCGACGCATCAAGCCCTGGGGCCGGATGCGGGATGCGGTCGCCGAGGTGCACGAGCAGGGCGGCCTTGCCATCGTCGCGCATCCGCTGGTCCCGTATCCCCTGTGCGCCAGCGAGGGCACCATCCGACGCCTCCTCGACGAGGCCGACCCGGCCCGCCACCCGGATGCCATCGAGGCCTACAACCCGACCACCGCTCGGATGCGCTGGAGCGCCCGGGTGCCCGCGTTCGCGTTCGAGACCGGCCTCACGCAGGTCGCCAGCAGCGACGCCCATCTCGCCAGCGCCGTGGGGCGCGCCATCACGCGCTTCCGGGGCGATGACGCCGGGGCGCTGCGCCGGGCGATCGTCGATGACGCGACAGCGTGGGAGGGCACCGCCTATGCGTGGTCGGAGCAGCTGGGCATGTTCCGCCAGCAGACCGCCAAGAACGCGCGTGCCGTCCGCGACACCATCCGTCACCGCGTGATGCGCCAGGGGGACGGCCGGGACCTGGGGTACCCCCGGTGAAGATCGGCCTCGTCACGCCCTACATCTACCCGGTGCCGGGTGGCGTCAACGCGCATGTCCGGGAGCTCTACGAGAACCTCGTGGTGCGCGGCCACGACGTGCGCATCATCAGCTCCACGCACGGCCCCCAGAAGTCGAGCGAGGGCGACATCATCCGCCTCGGCTACGGGTGGAGCGTGCCCACCAACGGCTCGGTCGGGACGCTCACGGTGTCCCATCGCTACGGGCAGCTGGTCCAGGAGATGCTCGACCACGAGCGCTTCGACCTGCTCCACTTCCACGAGCCGTTCGTCCCCTTCCTGTCGCTCCAGCTGCTGCGCTTCTCGACCAGCGTCAACGTCGCCACCTTCCACGCCTACTCCGGGCAGAGCCTGTCATACGAGTTCGGCAAGCGGATGCTGCAACGCTTCGCGCGGCGGCTCCATGGCCGCATCGCGGTGAGCGCGGCGGCGATGCACTTCATCGAGCGCTACTTCCCGGGCGACTACAAGGTCATCCCCAACGGCGTGGACCTGCGTGACTTCCACGATGTGGTCCCGTTCGCGCGCTGGCGGGACGGTACCCCCAACATCCTGTACATCGGGCGCTTCGAGACTCGCAAGGGCGCGATGTTCCTG
>JBEVIK010000162.1:0-6312 GCA_040510715.1 Candidatus Limnocylindrales bacterium | reverse complement strand
TCGGCCCCATCACGTTGCTCGTGATCCGTCGCACGCTGGGTGCTGGGTGGCGCATCGGCCTGGCATCCGGGATGGGCGTCGCCACGGCTGACGCCGCATACGGCGCGGTCGCGGCGTTCGGTATCGCGGTCATCGCCGATGCGGTCATCGCCGATGCGCTCGTCGCCGTGAGCCGGCCGCTGGGCATCGTCGGAGGTGCGGCGCTCGTCTGGATCGGGCTCCGTGCTGCGCTGCGCCCCGCGCCTCCGGTGGCGGCGGACGCGCCGACGGCACGCGGTCTGGCGACCGGCTACCTCTCGATCCTGGGCCTGACGCTCACCAACCCGATGACCATCATCCTGTACGGGGCGGTCATCGTGAGCGTGGGCGTGCCGGCGTCGTCCGGCGCGGCGGTCTCGCTCTGGCTGGGGCTGGCCACCGGATCGGTGGCATGGTGGTTCGTGCTCGTGCCGCTGGTCGCGCTCGTCCGAGGCCGGCTGTCGGCGCGGGTCCTGCGTGCCGTCACCATCGCGTCGGGCATCGCCATCGCTGCGTTCGGTGTGATCGCGCTGCTGGGCGCCATCACCGCCTGATCCGGCCTCCGCGCCAAGCCGGGCCTGCGCCAGCCGGGACACCGGGAGCCGCGCCTGCGGCAGCCGGGTCCGCGTCAGCCGGGACCGCGCCGGCCGTTCCGAAGGGGCGCGAGGGTGCCATATGTCGTTCGGGGCGACCCTACGGCTGCCGATCGCGGCACTCCCTGCCAGATGTCGGCCGGCACGACCGTATGGCCCGTCAGCCGGCGGTCGCGTTGACTCATGTCTGCGCTGGCGACCTTGGTCGGATGGCACCCGGCCAAGGTCTGCCCGGGCGACATCTGGCAGCTCCGTGGGTCGGGTGCGTGGTCGCGCCAGGAGCCCGTCAGCGTCCCTGCAGCACACCCATGGCCCGCGACGCGCGCTCGACGTGGCAGGTCGCGACGTAATGTCGCCAGGCACGACATCCGTCAGCGGCCGGATCCAGTCCGGGATCATCGGTCATCCGCCAGGACGATCGAGAGGCCCAGCCTCAGCGACCTAGCCCCGCCGGGTCCGCCTCCCGACGTAGTCCACGAGCACGTACCGGCCGAGGTCCTCCGGGTCGGCGTGGAAGGCACGGCCCCGGTTGAGGCGCGTGATGTGCTCCACGAACGCCGCCAACGACGGTGAGCGGTCGAGCATGAAGGTGTTGATGACGATGCCTTCGCGGGTGCAGCGCATCACCTCCCGCAGCGTCTCCGCGATGGTCCGTCGAGTGGGCGGGTACGAGAACTCCACGCGGCCGTCCTCGACGTGCGCCGTGGGCTCCCCATCGGTGATGACGAGGATCGACCGGTCGGTGCTCCGCGACCGCGCGAGCAGCCGCCGGGCGACCTGCAGCCCGTGCTGGAGGTTGGTGCCGTACTCGTATGCGTCCCAGCTGACCGTGGCCAGCGACTCGGGCGGGATCTCGCGTGCCGCGTAGGCGAACGAAACGATGTGCAGCGTGTCCCGCGGGTACCGGCTCCGGATGAGCGCCTGGAGCGCCAGCGCGACCCGCTTGGCTGCGACCGCGCAGTCCCGCAACAGCATCGAGCGGCTCATGTCGAGCAGCAGCACGGTCGCTGCGGCCGAGCGGTCCTCGGCATCCGCCACGGCGAAGTCCTCGGGCGCCAGCACGATGCGCCGTCCTCCCGCGGCGACCCGCGCCTGGGCCACGGGGACCGCGTTCTCCGGCCGGAGCATCGCGTCGCGCAGGGTGGCGCGCAGGTCGAGGTCGAACGGCCGCCCGAACTCCCATGGCGACGAGGTGTCCGAGCGCTCGCCCGTCGCCCCGGAGCGGTGGATGTCGTGATCGCCGAAGGCGTCCTTCGACAGCCGCGCGAACAGCTGGTCGAGCACCTGCTGGCCCAGCCGTCGGGCGCCCCTGGGGGTCAGCTCCATCCTGTGACCGTCGCGCGAGACGTAGCCTGCTTCCTCGAGCCGGCGCGCCATCTCCCGCAGCGCCGCCAGCTCGTCGGCCGCCTCGTCCCCCAGCAGGTCGCGCAGCTCGATGTCGTCGACGTCCTCGATGGCGCCGGGCGCGTCCATCCCTCCGAGCTGCTCCCCCAGGCGCTCCATCCGCCCGATCCGCTCGAGCTGGGCAAGGGCACCTTCCAGGCCCAGTGGCTCGTCGCCCCGGAACCGCAGCCGCTCGCCCAGGCCACCCGGCATCAGCTGGTCGAGCGTCGAGGCGAGCTGGGCGAGGTCCCATCGGAGCCGGTCGTCGCGCAACAGCGCGTCCATCATCGAGTCGAGCTCGGCGCGCTGCTCGGGGGTCATCGACCGGAGCAGCGACTGCATCGCAGCCATCCGGTCGGCGAGCGACTCCATGATGTCGTCGAGCGTCCTGGCGCCCGGGAAGAACGATCCGTGGCGGGCGAGGAACGCGTCGACATCGTCCTGGCTGGGTTCGTCACCCGCGAGCCGCCGGTTGAGGAGCTGGTCGAGATCGCGGACCATCTCCCGGTTCGCCGCCAGCTGCTCCGGCGTCGCGTCGGCGATCGCCTGCGACATGCCCTGGAACGCCGCCTCGAGCACCTGGCCCCGCAGCCGTTCGAGGAGCCGGTCGAACCGGTCCCGCGCCTCGGGCTCGAGGAAGTCGTAGTCGGACAGGGCGCGGATCCGCTCCCCGAGGTCCTCGGGCAGGGCCTCCAGTCGCTCCTGGCGACGTGCGGCGAGGTCCGCCGCCAGCCGGCCCAGCTCCGGGGTGTCGCCAGGGCTCGCGGTCAGGCGCCGCTCGATCCCCCGCCGCTCCGATGCGACGATCGAGTCGAGCTCGGCGCGGATGTCGCCCAGGACGTCATCGAGGTGGTAGCGCTGGAGGGCGGCCCGCCGGGCCTGCGCCAGCCGCTTGCGGAGCGACTCGAGCCCGCCGATCGGGTCCCCCATCCCATCGGCGCGACCCGGCAGGCCGCGGCGCAACAGGCGCATGAGCGCCTCGGCGACGTCGCCCTCCTCCATCAGGTCGTCCGACATCGCGCCCAGGATGTCCTCCGCGCTGAGGTCGGGGAGCCGCTGGGAGCCGTCCCACCGAGCGTATCGGACCTCGTCTCCGCCGTAGACCGCCCACGGGTCGTCCGCGCCGTCATCGCGCTGCCGCGGGATCGCCATGTCGCCCGGGTCCCTAGGCGCGGTAGAGGCCGCCCGAGGCGGCCCGGTCCTTGTTGAGCCTTCGGTGCAGATGAAGGCCCTCCAGGAGGAACTCCACCGCCGACGCGACCGCGGCCGGCGACTCGCCCACGCCAAGCCGACCGACAGCGGCCGGCATGCCGGGCGTCTCGCGCATCCAGCGCACGTAGTCACGCGAGGGCACCGACTCGCCGGTCCGGATGACGAGACCGGAATCGAACGCCTCGATGACCTCGGCGAGGGTGTCGATGTCCACCCGTCGCCCGAACACCTCGTGGATGGAGCGCGCGATGAGCCGGTCCACGATGCGCTCCTCGGGCACCTCATCGCTCAGCGACTCGAGCTCGATCTTGCCCACGGTGCTGGGGATGAGCGCGCCGAGGTCGCTCACGCGCGGAGCGGCGGCGGTCTCGTCGAGCGCCACGGCACGTCGCAGGGCGTTCGCCTCCAGCGTCTCGAGGTTGGCGATGCTCACGCGCACGCTGACCCCCGACCGCTGGCTCACCTCCGGTGCGCGGCGCGCGAGATGCGACAGCTGGGCCACCACCTCGAGCATGAAGTCGGGCTCGTCGTACGCGATGCCCTGGAAGTCAGGCTCGCCGGCCGCGGTCTGGAAGCGGCTGCGCTCCTGGCGCATGATGCCGATCTCGAGCTCCAGCGTGCGCGGGTAGTGCGTCCGGATCTGGCTGCCGAGGCGATCCTTGAGGGGCGTGATGATGCGCCCGCGACTGGTGTAGTCCTCCGGGTTGGCGGTCGCCACGAACGCCAGGTCGAGTGGCAGGCGGAGCGTGTACCCACGGACCTGGACATCCCGCTCCTCGAGCAGGTTGAGCAGGCCCACCTGGATCCGCTCGGCGAGGTCGGGCAGCTCGTTGATGGCGAGGATGCCCCGGTTGGTGCGAGGGATGAGCCCGAAGTGGATCGTGGACTCGTCGGCGAGGTAGCGGCCCTCCGCGACCTTGATGGGGTCCACCTCGCCCACGAGGTCGGCGATGGTGATGTCCGGAGTGGCCAGCTTCTCGGTGTACCGGCGGTCGCGAGCGAGCCAGTCGATGGGGGTGTCGTCGCCCTTGGCCTCGATGAGCTCCCTCGTCGCGCTGGTGATGGGTGCGAACGGGTCCTCCCGGAGCTCCGTGCCGGCGACCACCGGGACGGCCTCGTCCAGCAGCGAGACGAGCGAGCGGGCGAGCCGGGTCTTGGCCTGGCCACGCTCGCCCAGGAGCACGATGTCCTGGCCCGCGATGACGGCGTTCTGGATGGCCGGGATGACGCTGGACTGGTAGCCCGCGATGCCCTCGAAGATCGGGGCGTCGTCCGCGAGCAGGCGCAGCAGGTTGGTGCGCATCTCCTGCTTGACGCTCCGCGAGCGGTGGCCAGCCGCTCGTAGCTCGCCGAGGGTGGTCGGCCGGGCGGGCGGTGCTTCGTGACTCATGGGTCCCGTCGTGTTGCCTCGTGGGTAGGTGCGGCCCTCCCCGGAGGCTATCACCCGATCCGTCGTTGGGCCGTGCGGCCGACTCCGCGGGCAGGACGTCGCGCACTTGATCCCGAATCGCAACCAGCCGTAACCGAAGCGGTCCCGACACGTCTCGCCCTGGTTCCCTAGCATCGCGCCCGGTGCGCTCCGTTGGCGAGCTGGAGCCTGGGGCCGACGCGGGTGCGTCGCGGACCGGTGCCAGCGCGGATCGCATGAGTGAGGAGGAGAAGCGGATGCTTGGCGCCCAGCCGGCCGCCCGGAACCAGGCCATCGTCCCGGTAGTGGTCTTGCTCGCCATCCTGGGCATCGCGATCGCGATCGGCCTCCAGACGACCACGGCGGCCCCGCTGCCGGAGCAGCCGCCCGTCGACGCGGGTGCGACCGCGTGGATGCTCACGTCCACGGCCCTGGTGCTCCTGATGGTGCCCGGCCTGGCGATGTTCTATGGCGGCCTGGTGCGTACCAAGAACGTCCTGGGCACGATGATGCACAGCTTCGCCGCCATGGCCGTCGTGGGCGTCATCTGGGTCGTCGTCGGCTATTCGCTGGCCTTCGGGCCCAGCGTCCTGGGTGGCTGGTTCGGCTGGGACGCCGGCCTCGTCTACCTCCGGAGCATCGACGGCACCGTCGCGAGCAACGGCATACCAGACCTGGTGTTCGCGATGTTCCAGGGCAAGTTCGCGATCATCACCCCTGCGCTGATCGCGGGCGCGTTCGCCGAACGCGTCCGGTTCCGCGGATACATCGCCTTCATCGCGCTGTGGAGCCTCCTGGTGTACAGCCCGCTTGCCCACTGGGTCTGGGCGCCGGACGGCTTCCTGTTCGAGATGGGCGCCATCGACTTCGCCGGTGGCACGGTCGTCCACATCTCGGCGGGTATCAGCGGACTGGTCGCCGCGCTGTACCTGGGCGCCCGGCGGGGGTATCCCCGAACGGCGATGCACCCGAACAACCTCGTCATGGTGATGATGGGCGTGGGCCTGCTATGGGTGGGCTGGTTCGGGTTCAATGCCGGCAGCTCGTTGTCCAGCGGCGCCAAGACGGCGCAGGCGCTGGCCGTGACGCAGGCCGCCGCTGCGGCGGGGGCGCTCGCGTGGATCTGCATCGAGGCGGTGCACCACCGCAAGGCGACCGGCCTGGGCATCGCGTCCGGCATCCTCGCGGGCCTTGTCGTCATCACACCGGCAGCCGGCGTCGTGACCCCTGCGGGTGCGGTGGCACTGGGCTTCCTCGCGGCGATCCTGTGCTATGGCGCCATCCTGCTCAAGAACCGCCTGGGCTACGACGACACGCTCGACGCATTCGGCGTCCACGGGGTCGCGGGTGTCGCCGGGGCCGTGCTGCTGACCTTCTTCATCCGCGACGTGGACATGCCCGCAGGCCGGGATACCCTCTCGCAGCTGGCCGTCCAGGTCCTCGCCGTCGGTGTGACCATCGCGTACACGGCCATCCTGACCATCATCCTGGTGGTGCTCGTGGAGAAGGTCTTCACCCTGCGCCTGGGGACGAGGGGCGAGATGGCGGGCATGGACCACGAACTACACGGCGAGCAGGGCTACGGCCTGCTCAACCTGAACTAGCCGGCTGCCGGGAGACGCACCATGAAGCTGATCGTCGCCATCATCCAGCCGGACAAGGTGGACGAGGTGCACCAGGCCCTCATCGATGCCGAGA
>JBEVIK010000161.1:0-5517 GCA_040510715.1 Candidatus Limnocylindrales bacterium | reverse complement strand
GGCAGGATCCGCCAGGATCCCAACGAGCCGGGTGACTACCAGGCCAAGGTGCGCAGGACCACCTCGCGGATCTACTTCGATGGCGACCAGGACTGCAACGAGCCGTACACCATCGAGGTCATCAACATCCCCGACGTGTACGTGTACAAGAACGAGTTCTTCGGCATCAAGACCAAGAACCCGAAGGCCATCCGCTGCGGCTCGGCGCCCAGCACGGCCACGCTCAGGTTCGACCCGGCGCTCCCGTCGGGTGGCTCCTACCGGGATGCGGACGACGAGCAGAACTGCGTGCCCATGATCGAGCTCCAGTACCGTCCCTGAGCCTGACGCATCCCCGGCGCCGCGGGCCGCCAGTACGGCTCGCGGCGTGCATCCCCGGCGCTACCATCCGCGCATGCGCATCGATGAGGTCACCGTCGGCGGGCACGCCTGCCTGGCGCTCGGCGCCGGCGGTCCGCGTGTCGCGGTGACCACCGATACCGGGCCCCGGGTGCTGTCGATCACCCTGCCTGATGGCACGGGCGAGGGCCTCCTCGCCTCGCTCCCCGGGCTCACCATCGATACCCCCGGGCAGGCGCCCTTCCGGATGGTGGGTGGCCATCGCCTGTGGGCCGCGCCCGAGGTCCCCGCGACGACCTACCTCGCCGACGATGGCGCGCCGGAGGTGTCCCGCGCGGCCGACTCGGTCGCCTTCTCCGTCCTCCAGCCGACGGGGCTCCGCAAGACGCTTCGGGTGACCCCGACCCCCGACTCGGTCGTCATCGACCACGTGCTCGCCAACGAGGGCACTGAGCCGGCGCGCGTCGCACCTTGGGCCATCACGATGCTCACGCCCGGTGGCGAGGCCTGGCTGCCTCGCTTCATGGGGCGCACGGACCCCGGCGGCTTCCAGGCCAACGGCTCGCTCGTGCTGTGGCCGTACACCCGCTTCGGCGATGCGCGGCTGGTGCCCGGTGATCCGGTCACCCGGGTGCTCGCGGTCGCGGGCTCGGAGGGCAGGGTCAAGGTGGGTCTCCAGGGTCGGCCGGGCTGGACGGCATATCGACGGGGTGACTCGCTGCTGGTCAAGCGGGTGGCATGGCTGGAGGGCGAGGTCTACCCCGACATGGACGCATCGGTCCAGTGCTACAGCTGCGGTGACTTCATCGAGGTCGAGACCCTCGGGCCGCTCGTGACCCTGGGCACCGGCGAGTCCACGACCCACCGCGAGACCTGGACGCTCGCGCGCGTGGACCCCGACGCCCCGATGGACGCCGTGCTCGACGAGGTGGGGTTGGCGGCTGCTTGACGTCATCACGGCAGGGCCACGAGCGCTGGCGTGGGTGAGTCGGCCTGCGCGACTCGCGTGGCCCTATGGCCGGTCCGCCTGAGTCCGTTCCGGTCATCGCTATCGACCGTCACCCGTCCGGTCCGGTCATCGCCAGCGATCGTCACCGGTCCGATGACCCGATCGGACTCACGCGAACCTGGGTCACCCCCGCGCGAGTCCTGCTGCGTGGTTCGACCGTGATGCCGCGCGACGGCCCGGGCACTGGCCTCCGTCCATCTCGTCAGGACGAGTCATCAGACGTATGATGCTTGCGTGAGCTCGCAGGACGCCGTGAACGACACCCGCGAGCGCTGGACCGCGCTCCTCGCCCGACTGACGAGCGGCTTCGTCAGGTCGATCCCCGCCGACGGCTCGCCCGCCTGGCCACAGCTGCCGGGTCCGGGCATGCCCGGGCACGCGGCCGGTGATCGCACGTCGGGCATGGAGGGCTTCACGCGCATGTCCACGGCCTGGGCCGCCGTGGTCGCCGGCCCGGGTCCCACGACGCTGACCCACGAGGGCCGGACCGTCGATGTCCTCGATCTCCTCGTGCGTGGCCTCACCGACGGCACCGACCCGGCAGGTCCGTGGTACTGGGGCGACATCCGAGACATGGAGCAGCCCATCGTGGAGGCCGCGGAGGTCGCGTTCGCCGTATGGCTCGCGCGCGAACGCCTGCTGCCCGCGCTTGGTCCGCAGCGCCTCGAGCAGGTCCTCGCCTGGCTCGGACAGGTCCATGGCAAGCGCGTGTACGACGACAACTGGGTGCTGTTCCCGGTCGCGGTCGCGTGCCTTGAGCGCGGTCTCGGACGGACCATCGACGACCGGCTCATCGACGAGGGCATCGACACGATGCTCCGCTGGGACGTGGGCGACGGCTGGTACACCGATGGCGACGGACATGCCTTCGACCGATACACCGGCTGGGCGGTCCACTGGCACCTGCTCCAGTGGGCGGCCATCGATGGCGATCGGCGGCCCGATGTGCGTGACCGGGTCCTCGCGTCGGCCGCGACCTTCCTGCGTGACCTGCCGGCATGGGCCGCCGAGGACGGTGCGGTGCCGCTCATGGGCCGCTCGCTGGGCTACAAGTTCGCGACCGCTGGGCTGGCCGGCCTCGCCGCGATCCTGGGGGTGCTCCCGATCGACCCGGGACTCGCACGGGGGATCATCGACCGCAACATCCGCTACCACCTCGACCACGACGCCATCGACCCCGCGACGGACTGGCTCCGGGTCGGCATCTGGGGGGAGCGACCCACGGTGCTCGAGCGCTACATGCGCGCGGGTGCCTCGGCGTGGGCCGTGCACGCGGTCCTGCCGCTCGCGCTGCCATCCGACCATCCCTTCTGGACCGCGCCCGACCCGGGTCTGCCGGGTGGCAGCGCGCGTGCCATCGAGCCCGCCGTGGACCTCGTGCTGCGCGGCAGCGGCTACCTCGTGAGCCGGCGACCCGTCACGGGTGAGGTGTGGGTGGCCTCGGCGCTCATGGACCACCCCGACGACATCCCGGGCCACGACTACCGCCCGACCTACGGCAAGTGGCTGTATCACACCGCCTTCCCGCTGAGCCGCATGGCCGCCGACGGGCGACCGGGGCCGGATGGCGTGCTGCTCCTCGAGGGTGACGGTGGCGGCATCGGGCATCGCGGGCTGGTGGACGATGGCGGGGTCGGCCCGGACTGGATCTGGACCAGCCACGGCGTCGTCGGCGACGCCGGCAGGCACGACGTCACGACGGCGTCCATCCGCAGCGCCGACATCTGGGTGCGTGCGACCGGACTCCGACCGCGCGCCCCGGTCCGGGCCGTGGTGGGAAGCCTCCCCCTGGGCGGGGACGATGCGGGCGCCATCAGCCGTCGCTCGGACCCCGATGCGCGCATGGAAGCGGCCACGGACGGCGGTCGCTGGGTGGCCCTCCGGGGCCTCGCCGGCTACGACCGGGCGGTGCCATCCGGGCCGGCACGCGGCGGCGCGGACGTCAACCTGGTCGAGGCATACAGCGAGCAGCCGACGCTCGCCGAGTCCGAGCCGTCCTCGGCGACGCGCCTGCTGGTCCACGCGGACGTGGCACGGGTGGGCGACCGGGATCCGCGGCCCGAGCTCGCGGCGATCGTCGTCGAGGGCACCGGTCCCGATACCGTGCAGCTGCGGCTGCCCACGAGCGAGGTCGCCATGCTCGCGGTAGGGCTCGACCCGCCATCGGCGGTCACCCTCGGTGGCTGGACGTTCCACGGACCGGCGCTGCGCGTCGTTCGCGTCGCGCCCGATGGCGCGTGGCTCGCCGCCGAGTCGGTGGTCGCCGCGCCGGGTGCGTTCCGGGCCGCCGAGGCGGGGCCCGTGGAGATCCGTCGACTGCCGGACGGTCGCGTCCTCGTGGGCACGACGACGGCCATCGAGCTGGATGCCCGCTGGGCCGGCAGCGCACCGCGTGGACTGTCGGTGCTCGAGCACGACGGCTGGACCCCGGTCGACCAGCTCGACCGGCCCGGCGTGGTGGATGCGGCGACCATCGGACGCCTCCAGGCGCGCACGGGCCACCGATTCCTGTGGCTGCTGCTGCGCGACCGATGAGCACGTCCGTCGCCTTGCCCCAGGATCTCGCTGTGCTGATGTACCACTACGTGCGCCCCGCCGATCCCCCGATGCGCGTGGGCGCCGGCTGCGTGGACCTCGACACCTTCGGGGCACAGCTCGATGACCTGCAGCGACACGCGGCGGTCGTGTCCTGGCCGCAGGTCGCGGCCGCCATGGCGGGCGGTGCGGCGCTGCCACCGGACGCGGTGCTGCTGACGTTCGACGACGGCGAGGACGACCATCATCGATATGTCCTGCCGATGCTGACCGCACGGGGTCTCAGTGGCACCTTCTTCGTGATGGCCCGCGACCCGGCCGATGGGCTCACGGTGGCCCACCGCATCCACGTCGTGCTCGCCTTTCTCTCGCCAGCGCAGCTCCGCGAGGCCGTGCTCGACCGGCTGTCGGTGGTGGACCGGGCGCGCTTCGTGACCGCCGAGGCCGAGCAGGCGCGCCATCCCTTCAGCGACCCCGTCGACGACCTCAAGTGGGTCCTCCAGCGCGACCTCGCGGACGCCGCGTCGCCCATCCTGTCGCACCTCGTGGAGGAGCTGGCGGGACCCGAACCGGAGGTCGCCGCGGCGCTCCACCTCGACGCGCGCCAGGTCGCGGACCTGCACGCAGCCGGGATGACCCTGGGCGGGCACACCCGCGACCACGTCTGGATCGACTTCGTGGACCCCACGGAGGCACGACGCCAGCTGGCGGCATCGCGGGCACAGCTCGAGGCGCTCGAGCCGGGTGGCGCCTGGCCGTTCGCATACCCGTTCGGGGGCATCCCCGGGGACCCGGCAGCGCTCGTGGCGCCGGCAGGGTTCGCCGCTGCGTTCGCGGCCACCGCCACCGACCGCGCGGACCGCTGGCGTCTCGGTCGGGTGGACGCGGAGATCCTCGGCCGGACGCCGACCGCCCATCCGAGGTTCGCACCCGCGGGGGCGGTCCGGGCGGCATGAGCGAGCCGGTCCGCTTCGGGTTCGTGGGGTGCGGGGGTGCGGCGCTCGATGTCGCGGCCGCCATCGGCCGCTCTGATCGGGCCACCCTCGTCGCGACCCTTGACCTCGACCGGACGCGAGCCATGGAGCTGGCCACCCCGTTCGATGCCCGGGTCCACGACAGCCTCGACGAGCTGCTCGCCGACGAGCGCGTCGAGGCGGTCTATGTCGCCCTGCCGCACCGGCTCCTGGCGCCCACCGCCGAGCGCGTGCTGGCCGAGGGTCGCGCGGTGCTGGTGGAGAAGCCGATGGCCCTGGACGTGGCCGCCATCGACCGGCTCGGGGACATGGCCCGGGCCGGCGGGCTGGCACTGGGAGTCATGTTCGAGCTGCGGGAGACCGGCGTGGCGCTGGTCGCGCGGCAGCTCATCGCGGGCGGCGCGATCGGCGAGGTCACTTGTGTACGCATGCGTACACTTATCGACAAGCCCTTCCGGTATTGGCGCTCGGGCTATTCCGAGCGGGTCCGCTCCGGGTGGCGTGCGCGTCGCGCGGAGGCGGGCGGCGGCGTGGTGCTCATGAACGTCATCCATCAGCTCGACCTGCTGCGGATGATCACGGGCATGGAGCCCGCCGATGTGTCCGGTTACGTTGGGACCCTGGTCGCCGACCGCGCCGAGGTCGAGGTCGAGGACACCG
>JBEVIK010000160.1:0-8177 GCA_040510715.1 Candidatus Limnocylindrales bacterium | reverse complement strand
CACCGGGCGGGAGTAGCTCAGTTGGCAGAGCGGCAGCCTTCCAAGCTGCATGTCGCGAGTTCGAACCTCGTCTCCCGCTCCATCCCTTCGGCCGCACCGCGTCCCGCCGTGCGCGGCGCCAGGCCCGGGACCTACTTCATGCGGTAGGTGATGCGACCGCGCGTCAGGTCGTACGGGGAGAGCTCGACCTTGACCCGGTCACCCGGGAGCACCTTGATGTAGTTGACCCGGAGCTTGCCACCGAGCGTGGCAAGGATCTTGTGGTCGTTCTGCAGCGTGATTCCGAACATCGCGTTGGGGAGGGCCTCGGAGACCACACCCTCGACCTCGATCATGTCTGCCCTAGGCAAGCGCGTCACTCCTTGTGTGGTGGATGGACTGGGACGATACCGGCCGGGTTCGGCTCCGCCATGCGGCCGTGCCACGGGGCCTGATACGTCATGCACAGTTTCGCACGATCGTTCGGGAATCGCCACCCTCGGCACATGGGCCTGGGCCGTGGGCACGCTCAGGGCCCATCCGCACCGACCGCTCCGGTACCGTACGCGTCACCGGCGCCACGTGGCGCCGGTGTCCCGCGCGGGTGCCGTGACCTCGCGCTGACGGTTCGCTCCGCTGGAGGACCACGTGGAACTGCTCACCGATCCGGATGCCTGGATCGCGCTGATCACCCTGACCGCCCTCGAGGTGGTCCTGGGCATCGACAACATCGTGTTCATCTCGATCCTGGCCGGGAAGCTGCCACCCGAGCAGCGGCAGCGAGCGCGTCAGGTGGGCCTGTTCGCGGCGATGGGCATGCGCATCCTGCTCCTGCTGGCCATCGGCTGGGTCGTGGGACTCACCGAGCCGCTGTTCTCGATCGCGGGCCGCGACGTCTCCGGTCGTGACCTCATCCTCCTCGGCGGCGGTCTGTTCCTGCTCGCCAAGGCGACCTGGGAGATCCACGGGCGGCTCGAGGGCGAGGAGCACGCTACCAACGTCAAGGCGGCCACTTCGTTCGCGTCGGTGATCGTCCAGATCATGCTGCTGGACATCGTGTTCTCGCTCGACTCGGTCATCACCGCGGTGGGTATGTCCAACCAGCTGCCGGTGATGATCGCGGCGGTGGTCATCGCAGTGCTCGTGATGCTGTTGGCGTCGAGTGCCGTGAGCGAGCTCATCGAGCGTCACCCGACGCTCAAGATGCTCGCCCTGTCGTTCCTGCTGCTCATCGGCGTCGTGCTCGTCGCAGAGGGCCTGGGGCAGCACATCGAGAAGGGCTACATCTACTTCGCGATGGCCTTCAGCGTCCTGGTCGAGTTCCTCAACATCCGGGCCAGCCGCAAGAAGCACGAGCCGCCGGTCCAGCTGCGCGACCCGTATGTCGAGCGCGTGGAGGGGGTCGGTCCCGCGACCGGTGTGACCGACACGGCCTGACCGGCGGATCCGGTCACGCGGGCTGATCGGGCGGAGCCAGCCCTTCGCGATACGCGAGGAGGGCCGCCTCCACGCGGCTTCGGACCTGCAGCTTGCCCAGGATGTTGGTCATGTAGTGCTTGATGGTCTTCTCGGCCAGCCCGAGGCGGTCGCCGACCTCCTGGTTGCTGAGGCCTGCGGCCACCAGCTCCAGCACCTCGCGTTCGCGGGTCGTGAGCTCGTCGAGCGGGCTCGTCCGCGGTCGCGACATCTCGCGGAGGAGGCCCCACGCGAGGGATGGCGCGACGTACACCTCGCCCGAGCCGACCTTCCGGATGACATCCACGAGCTCGGTCGCGCCGGCTCCCTTGAGGACGTATCCGGAGGCCCCCGCCTTCATGGCCGCCAGCAGGTCGTCTTCGTCCTCGGAGGCGGTGAGCATGACGACCCGGGTCGCAGGACACGCCACGGCGATGTCGCGTGCCGCGCGGAGGCCCCCGCCCGGCATCGTGATGTCGAGGAGCGCGACATCCGGCAAGTGGTGGCGCACGAGGGACAGCGCACCCGCGGCGTCCTCCGCTTCAGCGACGACCACGATGTCCGGGTTCGAACCGAGGGTACCCACGACGCCGGCGCGGAACATCGGGTGATCGTCGGCGACCACGACCCGGACGACATCGCTCACGTCTCCGGTCCGCCCAGCGGCCACCACACGCTCACGGCCGTGTGCCCGGCGTCGGTCCGCCCGATATCGAACCCTCCACCCAACAGCTCGGCCTGCTCCCGGATCCCCGCCAGACCGAGGTGCTCCGCGCTGCCCACGCGAGCCTGGTCGAACCCCTGGCCCTCGTCGGAGACATCGAGGCGCAGCACGTTCCCGGATGCATCGAGCCGAACGGTGATGACCCCGCTGCCATGCCGCGTGGCGTTCGACAGCAGCTCCTGGAGGGCCCGGAAGAGTGCGATCCGGACCGGCAGCTCCGAGCGTGACGGAAGCTCGCCCAGCTCTTCGCGGACGACCGCGCTCGTGCGACGCTGGTGATCCGCGACGGCACGTCGCGCGGTCTCCTCGATGCTGCTGTGCTCGAGCTCAGGCAGCCGCAGCCCGGCCGCGATGCCGCGCATCTCCCGGAGCGCATCCTGGACCGCCCCCGCGATCGCTGCCCGGTCGGGATCGGCCGCGCCGTCCGCGCCATCGAGCCGGAGCAGGGCCAGCGACAGCATCTGCGCCGGACCGTCATGGAGGTCGGCGCTGATGCGGCGCAAGGAGCGCTCGTTGAGGGTGGTGGTCCGCTCCGCCGCCGCCCGGATGCGGCTGTGCAAGGCGGCGTTCTGCACGAGCAGCGACGAGAGATCCTCGACCTGGGACTCGAGCGCACGACGTTGCCTGTCGATGGTCCGGGACGCGCCGCGCACGATGCCGTAGAGCAGCAGCCACGAGGCAAGGACCGCGACACCCACGAACAGCCACGTGCGCAGCCGGGCGTCGGCGACCTCCCGGTCGAGCTCGTCGGGCAGCTGGTAGAACTCCGCGACCGCGACGATCCGCCCGGTGCCGTCCTCGTGGATCGGCACGTACATCTCGATGAGGTGGTCGAAGCGCGCCCGTTCCTGGACGTTCTCGAGGGCCTCCAGGTCGGTCAGCTCCGCCACGACCTGACCGGTCAGCGCCTCCGCGAGACCGCCCTCGACCGGGAACACCTGGCCGATGAGCGCCTCGTCGGGGCTGTATGCGACGGTCCCGTCCGGGGACCAGATGCGCAGGGACACGATGCGGTCGCCGAGTGATGTCCCGGTCAGCAGGCTGTCGAGGGTCCGCACCTGATCGGCGCTCAGCTCGCCGCCCGTGCCAAGGACCTCGGTCTCCGGCTGGATGAAGGACTCGACGTAGAGCGCGGTGATGGATGCGGTGCGGGCGAGGATGCCGCGCTCGAGCTGATCGCCGACCCACGTCCCGATGAGCACGCCGCCGGTCAGCAGGATCACGAGGTTGGCCAGCAGGAAGCGCGACGTCAGGGTCGTGCGCCGCAGGCGATCAAGCCCGAGGGATCGGCGGCGGGGGGTGGGTCCCGCGACGTGGGTCATGTGGGTGGGGGGGTGCGTCGATCCCTGGGTCATCGCGCCGATGGTACGCGCGCGACTGCGCGGTCCCTAGGCCCCAGGGGCCCGACCACCATCGGACCAAGGTCCGGCTCATTTCCAGCCCGCAGCCCGTTCCGCCGGGAGCGTGTCGCGACCGATGCTGCCTGCCACGGAGACCCGGCGACCGTCGCGAGGGTCCCACCCCAAACGGAAGCGAGGCACATCGGATGGACATCGCACGAGCAGCGCGCCGGCTGATGCTGGTCACGTCGCTGTCGCTCGTCACGCTCGGGGTCGTCGCGGCCCCGGCCGCCATGGCCAAGGACGGGGACGTCATCCGCACCGGCAGCTGCACCGGGGCGACCGACTGGAAGCTCAAGCTCAGCAAGGAGGACGGTCGGATCGAGGTCGAGTTCGAGGTCGACCAGAACCGCAACGGCCGGACCTGGAACGTCGCCCTCAAGCAGGACGGCACGTCCTTCTGGACCGGCAGACGGACGACCCGGGCCCCGAGCGGCTCCTTCGAGGTCCGCAGGCTCGCCTCCGACCGCGCTGGTGTCCACACCTTCGTGGGCCGAGCCGTCAACCCCGCCACCGGCGAGGTCTGCCGGGGCAGCGCCCGGATCTGACCGAAGCCATCGACGCGGCCGGCCACGGGGCCGGACGCGTCGGTCGGTCGGGCGCGGATCGCGGGACGGTCAGCCGGCCGTCACCGACCCCGGGGCCGGTGCCACGACCCGGGGGTCGGTGACCCGGAGCGCCGCGTCGGTGACGATGCGCCGGGCGAGGACGAGCACGCCCACGAGCGCGGCCGCCAGCACGAACACCGCCGTCAGGCCGAACATCTCGGCCACGATGCCCCCGAGCAGGGCGCCCAGCGGCTGGGTGCCCCACGCGAACAGCCGATACGTCGCGTTCATCCGGCCCAGCAGGGCATCGGGTGTGATGCGCTGCCGGAACGAGACCGTGATGATGTTCCAGGAGACGGCCGCGAACCCGGTGACCAGGAACGAGCCGCCCACGAGCAACACGTTCGAGGTGAACGCCGGCACAGCCAGCCCGAGGCCAGTCAGGATGACCGCGCCCCACACCACGCGGCCCGGCCCGTAGCGTGCCTCGAGCCGAGGCGTCAGCAGCGACGCGATGACGCTCCCGACGGCGAGGGTGGTGATGAGGATGCCGAAGCCTGCCTCGGACAGGCCCATGGGACCGGGGTCGAGGGCGTACAGCACGAACACCGCCCAGACCGCGTTGCTGGCGAGGTTCATGACCCCCACCATGATGGCCAGCGTGCGCAGCAGCCGGTCGCCGACCACGAACCGCCAGCCCTCGGCGATCTCGCGCATGATCCCCACGCGCGGGCCCTCGCGCTTCGCGCGGAACGAGCCGGCGATGAGCGCGAGGCCGAGCGCAGCGAGCGCATAGCCCAGGATCGAGCCACCGAGCGCGAGCGGGATGGAGATGCCCACCAGCACCCCGCCGAGGGGCGGTCCCACGAACTGGTTCATGACGAGCTCGACCGCGAACAGGCGTCCATTGGCACGGCTCAGCTGGTCGGGGCGGACGATGTTGGGGACGAGCGACTGGGCCGCGGTATCGAACAGGGTCTCGCCCACGCCGAGCACGAACGCGACCACGTACAGCATCCAGATCTCGAGGCCGCCCGTGACCGCGAGCGCCGCCAACGCGCCCACCACGATGACCCGCGCGACCTGGACGTTGCGCATCGTCCGGCGCCGGTCCACCCGATCCGCGATGGCACCCGCGAACAGCACGAACACCAGCCACGGCAGGCGGCCCGCGATGGCGACGCCGGCGACCACGAGGGGCGAGTCCGTGAGGGTGACGGCGATGAGCGGCAGGGCGATCTGGAAGATCCCGTCCGCGAGGTTGGAGGCGCCGGATGCCCCGAGGACCTTCCAGAAGTCGGCACCCAGCGGGCGCGTCTGGTCGGGCGCCTGCGTGTCGTCGCTCATCCGTGCCATGCGCGTCCCATCATCGCCTGATCGCGACCCTGACGGATGTGGGATGATTGCCCACGCAATGACTTCGCCTTCGACCGCCCCCGTCGAGTCGCCGTCGCCGGACGCATCCGACGCCCGGACGCTGGCGCTGTGGCAGGCGTTGACGGCCGCCCACGCGTCGATGGTCGGGCATCTCGACCCCGAGGCGGACGCCTGCGCGGTCATCGGCACCGATACGGTCGCGGTGCTGCTACCGCTCTCGTTGGCGGGCGACCATCGGCTGCGGATGCACGAGCTGGCGGACCGCTCGCACCTCACCAGGAGCGGGCTGACCCGTCGGGTGGACCGGCTGGTGGCCGACGGGTGGGTCGAGCGCGTCTACTGCGACACCGATCGACGCGGCGCCTACGCGCAGCTCACCGACCGTGGCGCGGTCGAGCTCGAGCGGGCGCTTCCCCATCACGTGCAGGCCCTCGAGCGACATCTCGCGGACCGCCTGACCCCAGATGAGCTCGCGACGCTGACCATCCTGCTGTCGAGGATCTGACCCAGCGCCAGGCCGGGCCGGCCCGTCAGCGCATCTCGAGCGAGCGCTTGGACAGCCCGTACCAGTAGCCGTCGATGGCCGAGTCGGGCGGCGTGTCTGGCACGGTCGCCGCACCGAGCGCCACGAACAGGGGCGCGAAGTGCTCGACCGTGGGATGGGCGTAGGGCATCCCGGGTGCGCGCTGCCGGAAGTCGAACAGCGTGTCGAGGTCCCGCCGGGCGAGCGCCTCCGTCGCCCATCGGTCGAACTCCAGCGACCACGTGGGAGCGCCCTGCTTGCCGGTGCCCATGTACTCCCGGATGAACGGCAGGCCGTGGGTCATGAAGCCGCTGCCGATGATGAGCACGCCCTCATCGCGCAGTGGGGCGAGGCGCTGGCCGATCGCGAACAGGTGCTCCGGATCCAGGTCGGGCATCGACATCTGGAGCACCGGGATGTCCGCGTCCGGGTACATCGCGATGAGCGGCACGTACGCGCCGTGGTCGAGGCCGCGTGTGGGGTCGCTGCCCACGATCTCGTGGTCGGGCATCAGCGCCCGCACGCTTGCGGCGAGCTCGGGCGCCCCCGGTGCGTCGTATCGCTGCTGGTAGTAGCGGAGCGGGAAGCCGTAGAAGTCGTAGGTGAGCGGCACGGGGGTCGTGGCGCCCAACGTCACGGGCGCGGACTCCCAGTGGGCACTGACCACGAGGATCGCACGTGGCCGCGGCAGCCGTTCGGACCATGCTCGCAGCTGGGCCGGCCAGATGGGGTCGTCGAGGAGGGGCGGGGCACCGTGGCCCAGGTACAGCGCGGGCATCCGCGGTGGCTCGGCGCTCATGGCGTCGGGATGTTCGGCCTCGGCGGCCGGCGTGGTGATGGTCATTGCGATCGCAACTATCTCACGATCAGGGCGAGCGCGGGATCAGCGAAGCCAGTCGTCCAGGTGCTGCGCCACGAAGTCGTCGTCGGTGAGGTCCGGCCAGGTCGCGACGACGTGGTCGATCGCGTCTGCCTGTCCGGGCGACAGGTCTTCCGCTGGGTCCAGGCACCACCGACCGGCCAGCAGTCCCTGGCGTCGAAGGACCTCGTGGATACCGGCGATCGAGCCCGCGAACCCATGGGCGGGATCGAACAGCGCCGCGTTGGCTGCGGTGGTCCGGACGGCAAGGTCGAGCAGGTCCATCGGCACGGGACCCCCGTCTGCGGCGACACGCTGGACGCGCTCCAGCATCGCCACGGCTCGAGACGTCCAGACGGCCCAATGCCCGAGCAGGCCACCCACGATGCGCAGGTCCGCGTCGGGACCCGGGAATCGGCGCAGGAGGTCGAGCACGATGTCGTCGTCGTTGCCGGTGTAGAGCGCGACATCGCTGGCGCGACCCGACGCTGCGACCCCCTCGATGACATCGAGGGTCGCGTATCGGTCGAACGGTGCGATCTTGATGGCCATCGCGTTCGGGATCGCCGCGAACCGTTGCCAGAAGGCGCGACCGAGTCGCCTGCCACCGACGGCGGGCTGGAGATAGAACCCGAACAGCGGGAGCACCTCGGCCACGCGCTCGCAGTGCACCATCAGCTCGTCATCGGTGGCATCCCGGAAGGCCCCCAGCTGGACCAGCGCGAGGTGATAGCCCAGGTCACGCGCGAGCGAGGCCTCGTCGATGGCCTGGGCGGTCCGGCCCACGACGCCGGCCACCCGGATGACGGGCCGATCGACCGCCGAGCCACCGGGCCGCTGCTGCTCCGTGACGGTCTCGGCGGCGAGCTCCAGGACGGGTCGCAGCAGGCCCACCGATGGCTCGCGGATCGCGAACTGGGTCGTGTGGACCGCGACCGCCACGCCCCCGGCGCCCGACGCGAGGTAGTAGCGCGTGAGTGCCCGCTGGCGACGCTCGTCCAAGCGCCGTCCCGCGGTCAGCGCCAGCGGATGCGCGGGGATGACCACGCCACCGGCGAGCGCCTGGCGGACCGACGGGTCGAGCGACGGCAGGTGCACGGGGCTCATCTAGAACCGGCCGTCGCGCTTCTGGAAGCCGGTCGGCTTGCCCAGGAGCGGCTTGCCGCTCGAGACCCAGGCGAGGGTCCACGACAGCAGCTGCTCCACGGGGACGTCCGGTGCGCCGAGGCGCTCCACCATGAGGGAGGAGTCGCTCAGCACCGCGGTCGGGGCCTCGGTCCCCGCGATGCGAGGTGCGGGAACGCCGAGGAGC